>JAZLFG010000053.1:0-4745 GCA_045615685.1 Faecousia sp. | reverse complement strand
AAAGCTGTCTGCGCCCTTTCAGATCCTGGCCACGCCGCTATCCTTGGCAGCCTGGGCTACTGCGGCGGCCACGGCAGGGCCAACCCGGGGGTCGAAGGGCAGGGGAATGATGTAATCCTCCTGCAGCTCCTCCGGAGAAATTAGGCCTGCCAGTGCCTGGGCGGCGGCGACCTTCATTTCTTCGTTGATTTCAGAAGCCCGCACATCGAAGGTGCCCCGGAAAATGCCGGGGAAGGCCAGCACATTGTTGATCTGGTTGGGATAATCGCTGCGGCCGGTGGCGATTACTCTCGCACCGCCAGCCTTGGCGTCCTCGGGATAAATTTCCGGATTCGGGTTGGCGCAGGCAAAAATAATGGGGTCGGGGGCCATGGTGCGCACCATCTCAGTGGTGACGGTGCCCGGAGCACTGACGCCAATAAAGACGTCTGCGCCCACCAGCATGTCGGCAATTGTCCCGGCGCGATGCGCCAGATTCGTTACCTCGGCCATTTCCTCCTTGATCCAGTTGAGCCCCTCGCGGCCTGCGTAGATTGCGCCCTTGCGGTCGCACATGGTAATATCCCGGAAGCCCGCCGAGAGCAGCAGCTTCACGATGGATACCGCAGCAGCGCCCGCGCCGGAGGTGACGACCCGGACGTCTTCTTTCCGCTTACCAACGACCTTTAGGGCATTCGTCAGCCCCGCCAGGGTGATGACGGCGGTGCCGTGCTGGTCGTCGTGGAAGATGGGAATGTCACAGCATTCCTTGAGCTTGCGCTCGATCTCAAAGCAGCGGGGAGCGGAAATATCCTCCAGATTGATGCCACCGAAGGAGCCGGAGAGCAGATAGACCGTGCGGACGAATTCGTCCACATCCTTGGTCTTGATGCACAGGGGGAAGGCGTCCACATCACCAAAGGATTTGAACAGCACGCATTTCCCCTCCATGACCGGCATTCCCGCCTCCGGGCCAATGTCGCCCAGGCCGAGAACTGCGCTGCCGTCGGTGATGACGGCGCAGAGGTTGTGGCGGCGTGTCAGCTCGTAGCTCAGGGCGGGGTTTTTCTGAATCTCCAGGCAGGGCTGCGCCACGCCGGGTGTATAGGCCAGGCTCAACGCTTCCTTGGTGTCGGCGGGGACGGTGGCTTTGACTTCAATCTTCCCGCGCCACTGGCGGTGCAGCTCCAAAGAGCGTTCGGGATAGTTCATATTGCAGGTTCTCCTTTATTTCTTTACAGCATATGGGCAATTAATTCTTCTCTTGAAAGGGGGGAAAGGTCTGCCGGAGCGATGTCAAATACGGTCTTGCAGCCGGACTCCCCGCGTTTTGCCATGCGATCTACGGCCCGGGCAAAGGCTGCCAGCACGCTGCCGGTAAATTCCGGGTTGGAGTCCAGCCGAAGGAAATATTCAATCACCTGCCGATGTTCGCCCTCCGCGCCGGTTACGCCTGTGCGGATGACGCTGCCACCATGGGGAAGTCCCCCGTGCTCGCGGTGCAGCTCGTCCAGGGGGAGGAAGGTGACGGTGGTGTCGTAGTCGGCAAAATAGCCGGGCATGGTGACAATTGCCTCCCGGATTGCCTCCAAGTCAGCGCCCTCGGCAGCAGCCACATAGCATTCGCGCTTGTGCTTTTGCCGAGCTGTCAGCTCGGGACAAGCTCCGGTGCGCACCTGCGCCACGGCTTCGGGCACCGGCACGGTATACTGCCGGGCGTCCAATACCCCGGGAATGCGGCGGATGGCGTCGGAATGCCCCTGGGATACGCCTCGGCCCCAGAAGGTGTAGTCACTGCCGTCGGGCAGCACGGCGCCCGCGTACATCCGATTGAGGGAGAACATCCCGGGATCCCAACCACAGGAAATCAGGGCCACATGGCCGGCTTCCTTTGCGGCCGTGTCTACATTGGCATAGTGGATGGGGATGCGGGAGTGGTTGTCATAGGAATCTACTACATGGAAGTATTTTACCAGCGCCGGAGTCATCTCCGGCAGGTCAGTCGCACTGCCGCCGCAGAGGATCAGCACGTCGATCCGGTCGCGCCAGTTGGGCAGCTCCGATGCTGCTACCACCGGCACACCGGGGGTACGGACGGTAAGCGCAGCCGGGTTGCGGCGGGTGAATATGGCGGCGAGCGTAAAATCGCTGTTGCGGGTGATGGCGTTCTCCACGCCTTTGCCAAGATTTCCGTAACCATAGATACCAATTTTCATAGGAAGTCCTCCTTGTACTTTCACAAAACACACTGCGGCTTGCAGTGTCGCAATCCGATGACAGAGAAATTATAGCCGTTTGTAGGCGGTGTTGTCAAGGAATTCTCCTAAAAGCTGCAGGATGTCCGACAAAAAACCTTGGGGCGTCGAATTTTTATAGCGAGGGGGAAATATCTGTATTCAAGCCATTCTATTCAATTCAAGCCAAAACATATTGACTTGAATGAATAGAAGGAGTAAAATGAGGACAGAACAAAACGGAGGTGTTTGTGATGCTGCTTCAGGAAAGTGAGATTGTTGAACTGAAGGAGATTTATGTGGACGATATCCGAAAGGAAATTATTGCATTTGCAAATACAAATGGCGGCACTGTGTATGTCGGCGTAAGGGATAACGGTGAGGTGATCGGCGTGGATGATATTGACGCAGTCGCGCTTCAGATTTCTAATAGCTGCCGGGATGCCGTGAAGCCGGATATTACGATGTTTCTGGGATATGAGACCGTGGAGGCAGCATCCAAAAAGATACTGGCTGTCCATGTCCAGCGAGGGACCTCCAGACCCTATTACCTTGGGACGAAGGGACTGAAACCGTCTGGCGTATTTGTGCGGCAAGGTACTTCGTCTGCTCCGGCAAGTGATGAGGCAATTCGGCGCATGATTAAGGAAACAGACGGAGACCGTTTCGAGGAGATGCGGTCGCTCAATCAGGAGCTTACCTTTGACGAGGTAGGCAGACTGTTCAAGATGAAGGAGATTCCCTTCGGTACGGCGCAGATGAAGACGCTCGGCCTCATTCATGCGGAAAATATTTACACCAATTTGGCCCTGCTCCTTTCCGATCAGTGTCCGCACATGATTAAAGCGGCAACCTTCCGAGGGACGAATCAAGATGATTTTCAAGACAGAAGGGAGTTCACTGGCTCTCTTCTCAAGCAGTTAAACGATGCGTATAGTTATCTGGATATGCGGAATCAGACCAAAGCGACCTTCCAAGGTCTGTATCGTATGGATGCGAAAGATTATTCGGATAAGGCGATCAGGGAGGCGCTGCTGAACGCAATTGAGCACAGAGATTATTCTTTCTGTGCACCGACGCTGATCCGCGTATTCTCGAACCGCATGGAGTTTGTATCCTATGGCGGTCTGGCTGGTGGAGTGCAGATGGAGGATATTCTGAATGGACTGTCTGTGTGCAGGAACCAGAAGCTGGCAAATGTGTTCTATCGCCTGCATTTGGTAGAAGCCTATGGGACGGGCCTTCCGAAGATTCGTAGCGCCTATGCGGGAAAGAATGGACAGCCGGAATTCAGCGCAGGCCCGGCATCGTTCAAGGTGGTTTTGCCGAACATGAATGGATTGGAAACCGCAGATGTGGAACCCACGGTGTATGATGCGGACGCAGAGAAGGCCCTCCGATACATTGAGGAATGCGGAGAAGTGACGAGAAGCGATGTGGAGAAGCATCTGGAGCTGAGCACCTCTTGTGCAATTCGCCTGATGAAGAAGCTGAAAGACAGCGGCCTGATCATAGCGATCGGAAGGGGAAAGAACGTCAGGTATACGGCTGCAAAGCCACATAATATCAGTGATCGGTAAAGGGAAGCAATCTCCATGTTCCGGTTGCCCGGCCAAAAAATTCTTCGGGATGTCGTATTTCTATGGCGAATATGCTATACTATAAAATAATTTAATAAAAAGAGGAGGAGTTTCTATGTTTCGGCCTTTGCGCAGAGGCCGCCAGCAGCTGTCTGCAGAGGAGTGCACGTCCATTTTGGAAAATGCCACTGCAGGTACGCTGGCTGTTGTGGGGGACGAGGGGTGGCCCTATGCCGTGCCTCTGAGTTATGTCTACCACGAAGGGGCAATCTATTTTCACTGTGCCACCACCGGCCACAAGCTTGATGCGATTTGCAAGGAACCCCGGGTGAGCTTTTGTGTGGTAGCACAGGACGAGGTTCAGCCGGAGGCGTATACGACCTTCTATCGCAGCGTCATCGTTTTTGGAACGGCGGAGATTCTGGAAGATCCGGGGGACGTCCGCGCTGCCATCGACGCCCTGGCGACCAAATATCATCCCACGGATTCTCCGGATCACCGTGCCGCCGCCATAACCTGCGAGCTGCCTGCCCTGCGCATGGTGAAAATCACCCCGGCGCATATCACCGGAAAGGCCGCTGTTGAGCTTCTCCGCGCAAAGAGCCTCTAAGCCTTATGATGGGTTTGAAAAGGTGCTTTCGTTTTTTCGAATAGCCGCAATTTCTATACGGAGTGTGTGCGCGGGACCCTTTGACGGCAGAATCTTGACAATTACTTTCTGGCATGTTAACATAGAAAAAATGGAAAAGCTGGGGTATTGCGCCCCGGCAAAGCTCGCACTGCGGGCCAGGCGGCGCCTTTGATTGATGTTTGAAATCCGGCTCGGGCCCATTCGTCCGGGTATGAAAGAAAAGGAGGCATTTTCATGTGCCAAAGCTGTGAAAAGGAAAAATTCTATATCACGACCCCCATCTACTATCCCTCGGCCAAGCTCCACATCGGCCATACCTAT
>JAZLFG010000052.1:0-34301 GCA_045615685.1 Faecousia sp. | reverse complement strand
ATTTTACTTGAATTCGCTCTAGCTTCACTCAAGAATTTTCGTTGGCTATTCTTTTGACATCAAAAGAACAACTTACATTTAATAAATTGTCCAAGGTGCTTGTTCATGTTTCGTTGTTTAATTTACAAGGTACATCCCGCTTCTCTCGCGGACAGCTTCCATATATTATCACCGCTTTTCCCAATTGTCAAGCTTTTTTTCGAGAGGATTGTTACTTTTTTCTTCCTTTCTACATGCTGTGAGAATTTTTCTTTTATACCACAAAATGTCGTATGCGCTGCATCGATTTTTGAAGCCCGTAAAGTTATTGTGAACTTTTCAACGAAATGATTGCTTTTTTTCTCATTTCCGTTATAATAATGACATTAAATAATAAGGAGGGATGCGCATGAGGCGACTACTGTCACTTCTTCTCGCCTTGTCGCTTGCGCTGGCTCTATCCTGGCCGGTTTTGGCCGCTGACCTTGACCATTTCACCGATATAGAAGGTCACTGGGCGCTTGACTATATCGCTCAGGCGGTAAATGGCGGACTGATGAACGGCACCAGCGAAACTGCTTTTTCTCCAGACGACGGAATGACCCGCGGCATGTTCGTCACAGTACTCGGGCGCTTTGCGGAAATCAACCCGGATGCCTGGAAAATGAACTATGACGGCGTCCTGTTCCAGGACGTGCCAACGGACAGCTACTATGCCCCCTACGTCAACTGGGCGGCTCGTGTCGGCATTACGCTGGGCAGCGGGCATGGAAGCTTCCATCCGAACGACCCTATCACCCGAGAGCAAATGCTGGCCATGCTGCAGCGCTATGCAAATGCGACCGGAAAAATCTTCCAGCCCATTAGCGAAGATGTGCAAACGATGCAATTCACGGACGCAGCAGAAATTTCCGGCTGGGCTCTGGCCGCCGTCGAGCAGCTTCGTAGCTGCGGCATCATCCAGGGCGTGCCAAGTCCCGACGGGACACTCCGCTTCTCTCCCAAGAGCAAAGCAACCCGCGCCCAGGCCGCAGCCATCTTCTGTCGGGTCCAAGCCTCTGTTTCCGAGAATCCCAATTGGAGCGAAACCTTTGTCTCCCTCGTCATGCTGGATGAAACTACCGCCACCCTGGCCAGCGGAGAGAGCATTACGCTGACGGCCCAGGTCTTCCCCACCGACGCTACAAACAAGACCATTTCCTGGGTTTCCTCCAACCCCAAGGTTGCCACAGTGGATGGTGGCAAGGTAGAATGGGTTTCCGCAGGCAGCTGCACAATCTACGCCTATAGCTCCAACGGCTGCAAGGTGGGCTGTGACATCATCTGCAAGAAAGCGGCTGCAGCCACCTCTGCGGCGGTTGCGGGAGAATTTTTCCCCCAGGATTTGAATTTGGCCTATGCCGACGAATCCTACGCACGCAAATGTGACTGAATTTTCGGCAGTTATGTCTCTGATCCCCGCGCCGCTTACGGTTCTTCTGACGAGGCTTCGGCCAATACGGTGACAATCACTGTGCCGGTTTGGGACATTGACTCGACGGGTGAGAAATATACCCGTCAGTTCGACCCGACCATGCACAGCAATATCGCCGCCACCGTCGATCAGATCTTCCGGGAAACCTTCGCCTGCCCAGCTCGCTACCCCATTCACTTGCCGGACTACTTCCGGTAGGAGGCCCGGTCGAAGCACAACTGCGCTCTGGCCATCGACATCAATCCCACCGAGAACTACTACTCTCCCGACGGGCAGGCCTTGGCCGGCGCTTTCTTCTCCCCGGATACCAACGAGTACTCCATCCCGGTGGACGGCGAGATTGATCGGATCTTCCAAAAATACAGCTTCACCCGGGGCATCTACTGGCACAGCGGCTATAAAGACTATATGCACTACTCCTTCTTCGGTACATAAGCTACCATAACAACACAAGCTCGCACAGCGCGGATATTTCTACATCCCACTGTGCGAGCTTTTTGCAAAAATTTATTTCCCCCGCAGGTGGAGGGTCGGGGCCTCAATCAGAACCTTCGTGTCGTCGGCGATGGACTCTGTGATAAAGGCGCTGCCGCCGATGACGGTATTGTCGCCGATCTCGGTTCGGCCGCCCAGGATTGTGGCATTGGCATAGATCGTCACATTGTTGCCCACCTTTGGGTGTCGGCGGCCGGTGTAGGCGTTGTGGCCGGCACGGGTGGACATGGCGCCCAGGGTCGAGCCTTGATACATCTTGACATGATGGCCAATGATGGCGGTCTCACCGATGACAATGCCGGTGCCGTGGTCGATGAAAAAGTACTCGCCGATGGTGGCGCCAGGGTTGATGTCGATGCCGGTGCGGCTGTGCGCGTGCTCGGACAGAATGCGCGGGATCATGGGAACGCCCTCCACGTAGAGCTCATGAGCGATTCGGTAGACGAAGATCGCATAGAAGCCCGGATAGCAGAAGACAATCTCCTCCTTGGAGGTCGCAGCGGGGTCGCCCTCAAAGCTGACAGCCAGATCCTTCATGAGAAGCTCCTGAATTTTCGGCAGCTTCTCTATCAGGCGGCAGCAGATTTCCTCGGAGCGGCCTGCCTCCTGCTCCGGCAGAGCCAGGGCAATCTGGTGCTCCAGCTTTTCCATCACATGGTGCAATAGCAGAGCGCAGTACTGCTCCGGCGGCAGCTTGACAAGATGCTTGTCGCCATAATAGGCTGGGAACAGGAGCTTTTGCAGCTCGTCGAGAATATCCAGCACCGCCTGCCGCTCCGGTAGTCGCAGGGATGCGCCGTACATCGGAATTTCCGCAGAGCGGTAGCCCTCGGCCATTTGAACCGCCGCCTGACGAATCAGTTCATCCATACGTATTGCCTCCTTAAAACATCGGTGTGGAAAGATAGCGGTCGCCCAGATCGGGAAGCAGTGCAACGATGCACTTGCCCGCATTTTCCGGCCGCCTTGCAAGCTCCGTCGCCGCCCAAATTGCCGCGCCGGAGGTAATGCCGCACAAAAGTCCCTCGCATCTGGCAAGCGCACGGCCGGTGCGGTAGGCGTCTTCATCCGTGACGGGAAGAATTTCGTCGATCAATTGCCGATCCAGTACCTCGGGCACAAAGTTCGCGCCGATGCCCTGCAAGCCGTGAGGCCCGGCTATCCCTTGGGACAACAGCGGCGAGCACGCAGGCTCCACCGCGACCAGCTTCACCTCCGGCTTTTGCTCCCGAAGGTAGCGGCCCACGCCGGTCAACGTGCCGCCGGTACCGACACCCGCAACGAAAATATCTACCTTTCCATCGGTGTCCTGCCAAATTTCCGGCCCGGTGGTCTTATAGTGGGCCGCAGGATTGGCAGGATTTTCGAACTGCCCGGCCATGATCGCACCGGGAGTGGAATCGCAAAGCTCCTGTGCCTTCTCAATCGCGCCCGCCATGCCTCGTGCACCCTCCGTCAGAACCACCTCGGCCCCGTATGCCTTGAGCACCTGCCGACGCTCCGGGCTCATGGTGTCCGGCATGGTGAGGATCACGCGGTAGCCCCGCGCTGCACCGATGGCTGCCAGCCCGATTCCCGTATTGCCGGAGGTGGGCTCTATGATTACCCCGCCGGGGGCCAACCGTCCCTCGGCTTCCGCCGTCAGGATCATTTCCAGCGCCACCCGATCCTTGGCAGAGCCTGCAGGATTCTGCCGCTCCAGCTTTCCAAAAAGCGCTGCCTGCAGTCCCTGGGAAAGTGTGTAGCGCGTCAGGGACACCAGGGGCGTTTGGCCAACCAATTGCTCGATTCCGCTCTTAAATTGCATCATGCTACCTCCCTCATAATATGCTTCAGATATTCTGCACGTGTACGCAAAACCCACGTCAAAAGAAAACAGCGGGGCTGTGCGCTCCGCTGTCGTGGTTTGTCGGTATAAACACCAGACCTCTCAGCAAATGCGCACACGTACCCTATGGCAACAACAAGCTGCTGCATAGAGACACATCGCGCTTCGCTCCTTTCCCGACTGGTTACTTGAAGTATAGCATTCTGGCCAGAAAAAGGCAAGATGGAATCCCCTGAAAATTCATCCCTCAAATTCCGGGATTTTTCGTGCATTATTGCCTTATTTCTCCCCAATCGTAAGGGAAACATCGCCGCTGCCCGTAGTAATCTCACACACGCCGCCAGAGGCGGTTCTTGGCAGATGGATCCTGCCGCTCCCAGTGTCCGCCAGGAAAATCTTCTCTGTACAAAGCCAGCCGGACACATCGCCACTGTCGGTCCTAATCCAAAGGGAGGCAGCGTCGCAGCCGAGAAGGCGAATCGCGCCGCTGCTGCTCTCCAGATGAAGGGCCTCGGCTGCAAGGACGTTCGTGCAGGTCATGTCCCCGCTAGACATTCTGGCTGCAACGTTTTGCGCCTGTACATCGTGCAGTATGATCGTGCCACTAAGTGCAGTGATGTTCAGAGTTTCCGGCGCAGTTTGATGGAGATCCATTTCCCCACTTTCGCTCATCGCAGTCAATTCGCCTGCAATGGCTGCGCCACATTGAATGCTGCCGCTGGAGGTGTGCAAGGTGGCCGTATGGAAGCTAAGGCCCTCAGAAAGTGCTATATCGCCGCTGCCGGTCTGCACTGTGAGCGCGCCATATGCGCTGTCCGGAAGGTAAAGGGTAAGCCCCGTCTTGCCTATAAAAATTCCAAAATGTACTTGCCGATTGCTGCTGCGCTCCCGTTCGATCACCAGCACATTGTCCCTCACTGTGACACTATGGGGATCATCCTCATATTCGGTGCACACAACCCGGCAAAGGCCATCCTCCGACGGCATAATGCGAACCGTGCATTCCTCCCCCGCCACGGAAATGTCTGCGAAGGGTTCATCTACAGAATAGGTCGTAGTTACAGCAGCTTCGGTTCCCAAGCTTGTGAAGTCAAAGTTCAGCGCTGCCAGAGCGCCAAAGCCTAGGAGTAGGCCGACACCCACAAGGGCGAGCGCCACAATTATCGCGGTTCTTTTCATTCTGCGCCCTCCTTTCGAATGAAACAGGCTTTTATGCGCCGCAGGAGCATCCCGCTCAAGCGCAGCAATCCCTTCGTGACTGCATGGACGCCAAAGAATGCAAAAATTGCAAGTCCCATGCAAGCCATCCCTGCCCCAAGCACAAACAGCGCCTGGGCAACACTTCCTCTCATCAGAAACATAACCACACCTGCAACGCCCGCAATCCCACACGCAGCGATGGATAAAACCGCTGCATAGAGGCAGACAATGACCGACCAGAATACAATATAAATTGTCAGCACCACGCAGGCAGCGAGCAAAAGCAGCGGCAGCCACATCGGTGCGCCTAAAATCAGCAAAAGGATTTCCCATGCCCGCAATGCCCGATTCGGTCTGACCCTGGCCCGTACCAATTTCGGAAGTGGCGTCTCCAGTAGCACCTTCCCGGCAAGCGCATCTGCCGCACCCAAACCACTGATGGCCTCCGCCTCGCTTAACCCGTCGTCCATACGGTCATCGATCATTTCGCTGTAATATTCCACCGATCGTTTGATGTCCTCCTCCGGCAGGCAGGATAACCCATCCTCAAGTGCCGAAAGAAATTGCTGCTTATGCATTGTCCTCTTCCCCCCTGATCACAAATTTGTAGATGGACAAAATCTCCTTCCATTCCTTGCGGAATTCCTCAAGTCGGCTTTTTCCCGCTGGGGTGATGTGATAATACTTCCGCAGTCGGCCATTGTGCTCGGCTGACCGCACCGTCAGAAGCTCTGCCGACTCCAGCCTGCGCAAAATCGGATAGAGCGTCGATTCCGAGACCTCCAGATAGGGCTTCATGTCCTTGATGATCTGGTAGCCGTAGGAATCCTCATTCTTGATCGCGGCCAACACGCATACATCCAACAGGCCGCGCTTTAGCTGTATCTCCATATTATGCCTCCCCTTGCATAATACTATACTACGCATAGTATTGTTTGTCAAGAATTTTTACAAAAGTCTCCAAAAAGTTTTCTGCAAACTGAAATTGCAAAAGCTATTGACAGAGCTTGTTTCGAAGTATAGAATGGAATTGAAATTATATTGGTGTCCTATCGCGGTCGAAAACTATGGAAGGAGGAAGGCAGATGCGCACAAGAAGGCACAGCATCATTGCATGGATCTTATGTATGCTTATCATCTCCGCCATACTCTTCTCCATGGTTTTGGAGTTCGAACACGACTGCACCGGCCAGGACTGCGCCATCTGCACCACCATACATAATATACAGCAGACCCTGCAGAAGCTCGGCGACTGCTTATCGCGCATTCACCTTGCGCTCTTGCTTTGCCCTGCCCTTTTTTTCCTGCTGAGCGAAGGCTTCCTTCTGGCTTTTGCCAGCTGTAATACCCTAATTTCCAAAAAGGTTCGACTGAACGATTAAATCGACCTCCAGATCACAAGGACGTACTATGCCCATTTTTTCATGGGTTTGGTTCATCCTTGTGTTTTTGTACCCATTTTCAAAAATTTATAAATTCTGGAGGGAAAAATCTAATGAAAAAATTACTTTCGATCTTTTTAATCGTAGCTCTGCTTCTCTGTTCTCTTCCCGGCTGCGGGACAGCTCCGGTGAAGGCCCAGGATGAAAAGCTTCACATTGTCACCACAATTTTCCCGGAATATGACTGGGTGCGGGAGGTCCTCGGCGACCAAGCCGCACAGGCAGACATCACCATGCTGCTTGACAGTGGCGTGGATCTGCACAGCTATCAGCCCACAGCGGAGGATATTCTGAAAATTTCCACCTGCGACCTGTTCATCTATGTGGGCGGCGAATCCGATGCATGGGTGGAGGACGCCCTCCGGGAAGCCGCGAATCCAGATAGAAAGGTCATCCACCTGCTAAACGCCCTGGGCGACCAGATCAAGGAAGAGGAGCTGGTGGAAGGCATGGAGGCCGAGGAAGAGGAGGAAGGAGAAGAAGAAGGCGTGGAATACGACGAGCACGTCTGGCTGTCGCTGAGAAACGCCCAAACGCTCGTTTCGGTCATCGCAGCGCAGCTCGGGGAAATTGACCCGGAGCATAAGGACATTTACCTTGAAAATGCCGCGGCATATTCCCAAAAGCTGGCAACCCTGGATGAGAACTATCAGGAAGTCGTGGACGCTGCCGAGGTCAAAACGCTCCTCTTCGGCGACCGTTTCCCCTTCCGCTATCTGGCAGACGACTATGGCCTGTCCTACTATGCTGCCTTCGTAGGCTGCTCGGCTGAGACCGAGGCCAGCTTTGAGACGATCAAATTTCTCGCCGACAAGGTGGACGAGCTGGGTCTTCACGCTGTGCTGACCCTGGAGGGCGCCGATCAGAAGATCGGCACCACCATCGTCCAAGCCACGAAAAACCAGGATCAGCAGCTTCTTTCGATGGATTCCATGCAGTCTGTAACCGCAAAGGACGTGGCAGACGGCACAACCTACCTCGCCATTATGGAGCATAACCTCGGCGTTCTGAAGGACGCCCTGCAATAAGGAGGCAAACCATGGCGCTCATTACCTGCCATCAGCTGTCGCTGGGATACGAGGGAACCGCCATCGTATCCGATCTCAGCTTTCACGTCAACACAGGAGACTACCTGTGCATCGTCGGAGAGAACGGCTCCGGCAAATCCACCCTCATGCGAACCCTCCTCCATCTCCAGCCACCGCTCAGCGGTCGAATTGAGACCGGAGACGGCCTGCGCTCCAACGAAATTGGCTACCTTCCCCAGCAGACGGTCGTACAGCGGGATTTCCCAGCCTCCGTGCGGGAAATCGTCCTGTCCGGCTGCCAGGGACGCTGCGGACGAAAGCCCTTCTATGATAAGGAGGCCAAGGCGCTGGCGGAGACCAACATCCGACGGATGGGGCTGGAACATTTGACAAAACGCTGCTATCGGGAATTATCCGGCGGCCAGCAGCAGCGGGTTCTTCTGGCAAGGGCCTTATGCGCCACAAGGAAAATTCTTCTGCTGGACGAGCCGGTGGCAGGTCTGGATCCCAAGGTCACGGCGGATATGTACAGCCTGATTCAGTCGCTGAACGAAAAAGACGGCATCACCATTATCATGATCTCCCATGACATCGCCGCCGCCATGAAATACGCAAGCCATATCCTCCACATCGGAAAGGCTGCCTTCTTTGGTACAAAGGCGGAATATTTGCAAAGCGAAACGGGGAAACGTTTTCTGGCCCTGGAAGGAGGTGCGCAGGCATGACACTGATGGAAAGTCTGACGCTGTACCTCGCATATCCTTTTGTGCGCTACGCCCTGATTGCGGGCGTGCTGATCGCCCTGTGTTCCTCACTTCTGGGCGTTACTCTGGTGCTCAAGCGTTTCTCCTTCATCGGGGACGGGCTGTCCCACGTGGCCTTTGGCGCTATGGCAATTGCCGCGATTTTACAGCTCACAAATGATATGCTCTTTGTATTCCCGATCACAATCCTTTGCGCAATCCTCCTGCTTCGAACCGGACAAAACACCAAGATCAAAGGTGACGCCGCTGTTGCTATGATCTCGGTAGGCTCGCTGGCCATCGGCTATCTGCTGATGAACCTTTTTGCCACCTCATCCAACCTCTCCGGCGACGTGTGCAGCACTCTCTTTGGCTCCACCTCCATCCTAACGCTGACGCTGGGAGAGGTTTGGGTCTGCGCCATCTTGTCGGTGGTTGTTGTGGCCGTCTTTGTCCTGTGCTACAATAAAATTTTTGCCGTGACCTTCGACGAGAGCTTCGCCCTTGCCACGGGCACAAACGCAAAGCTCTATAATCTCCTGATTGCCGTGGTAATCGCTGTCGTGATCGTGCTGGCCATGAATCTGGTGGGGTCGTTGCTGATCTCCGCGCTGATCATCTTCCCCTCCCTGTCGGCCATGCGGGTCTTTAAAAATTTCAAGGCGGTCACAATTTGCTCCGCCATACTGTCTGTAACCTGCGCCCTGCTGGGGATTTTGATCTCCATCCTGGCCGGAACGCCGGTGGGTGCAACGATCGTCGCTGTGGATATTGTAGCCTTTGCTGCATTTTGGATTATTGGAACAATACAAGGAGGTATCAGAAAATGAAACACACATATCTTATTATTCTATCGATTCTTTGTACCCTTGTCCTCATCCTGACCGGCTGCGGAGCTAATCCTGCCACTACAGATGATCCCACTGTGTACAAGCCCACTGTTTCTGCTGCATCATCCGCACCGGCAGACGCGGAGCCGAAAGCGCTTCTCAATTCAGCCGCAAGCGCTTCCAAATTGCCCGAAAATGTGGACGTGGATCTGACAACGCTCAGCAGCACAATGGTATACTCAGAGGTCTACAACATGCTGACAGCGCCGGACGATTACATCGGCAAGGTCGTAAAAATGAGCGGAATGTACGTGGTATATTCCAATCAGGACGATACCCAGTACTACCCCGCTGTGATCATCTCCGACGCCACCGCCTGCTGTTCCCAGGGGCTGGAATTCGTGCTGGCCGGAGATCCCAAATTCCCGGACGACTACCCGGAAACGGAGACCGACGTCACCGTAGTCGGTACCTTCGCAACCTATGACGAGGACGGTACGCAATACTGCCACCTGGTCGATGCTGCATTTGAAACCGCCCGCTAAAGCCTTTTCAAAAAACCCCCAGCCTGCCAGTGGCGGGCTGGGGTAAATTTTGGCTTTAAATATAAATGTTGGGCGGCAAGGGATGCGTCTGACCTCGACATTTGCTATAGAGCCAGAAAAAATCTCTCATGCTTTGCATGAGGGAATTTTGGAGCGGGTGACGAGGCTCGTTTGCTTTTCACGCTTCGCGTGAAATAAAGGCTGCGGCTTCGCCGCCCAGCCTGCCACCGGCAGGCTGGATAGAATTTTTCGAGCCTCGGTATTAAAAAATTCCCTCATGCTTTGAAGGGGCAAGATAGGGATATTTTATCCCGGAAAATTTCGGCATAGTTGATAGCAATATCGGCTATGCCGTTTTTCTGTTTATTCGGGTAGGATGACTTCCCCAATGAGGTTAAATTCTACGTCAACGACTTGCCGTCTGTGACCGTCACCCTTTTCCGACTGATGAACGATGACCTTGCTGACGAAGGTGCGTATGATCTCCGCATCCAGCTCAGTGATGCTGTCGTACTTGCGTACCAAATCGAGGAAACGTCCGGCATTGTCGTTCAGCCCTGAAACGCTGTCGATCTCTTTCTGAAGCTCTGAAAGCCTTATTTTCAGTTGCTTCTGCTCGGCTTCGTAATCGGCGGTCAGCTTCATGAAACGCTCATCGGAAACCTTGCCTTCGATATTGTCCTCGTATAAACGCCGGATGATATCGTCAAGCTTTGCGATACGCTGCCTTGCAAGCTCGTACTCTTTTCTGCTTTCCTTGAGTTTACGATTCAAGTCCTGCTCGGTGCTGTCCGTGACCAGCCGAATGAACTCGGCTTCATGTTCACGGGCGTATGCCGTCACAGACTGGATCTGCTGTAGCAAAATGGCCTCAAGAACCGAATTGCGTATCTGGTGCGAGGTGCAGTGTCCCTTCTTCTTACGGTAGGTGGAGCAGACCATGTACTCGGACTGCTTTACCTTCTCAAGGCTGGGACCTCGTACCTGATATAGCTTTCGTCCACAATCGGCGCAGTAGACCATTCCGGACAGGATCGGCATTTCGCCCATCGGTGTGATCCTCCGTCTGCCTTGCCGTAACCTCTGAACGGTATCAAACGTGACCTGGTCAATAATAGCCTCGTGCGTATTCTCAAAGACCATCCATTCGGACGGGTCGTTCTCGATACGCTTTTTGCATTTATAGGACTTGGAGTAGGTCTTGAAATTGACCGTGTGACCGAGGTATTCCTGCCGCTGAAGTATCTTCGTTACCGTGGATTCTTCCCATTGGTACGAATCGTTATCTGCATAAACGACGTTTTCACGAAGACCGAGGGAAACGAGGTGCGCAGTGGGTATCTCGATATGCCGCCGTGTCAGCTCTTTTGCTATCTGGCTCACGCCGTATCCTTTGATGCAGAGGGAAAATATCTCACGCACAACGGCAGCCGCTTCTTCGTCAACGATCCAGCGGTTTTTATCCTGTGGGTCTTTGAGGTATCCGTATGGAGGATTGACGGTGATCGGCTTGCCGGACTGTCCCTTCGCTCTGACCACGGCGCGTATCTTCCGACTGGTATCCTTGGCATAGAACTCATTGAAGATATTAATAAACGGGGTCATATCGTTTTCCACGCCGTTGTTGCTGTCAATGCCGTTGTTTATCGCTATGAAGCGGATGTCGGCATTGGGGAAGATCATCTCGGTGTACATACCGACTTGGAGGTAGTCTCTGCCAAGGCGGGACATATCCTTGACGATAATAGTCCCGATGCGCCCCTCGTCGATCATACCGCTGAGTCTCTGCCAGTCCGGGCGGTCAAAGTTCGTGCCGGAGTACCCGTCGTCAACGAAGAACATCGTATTGCGGAAACCGTTCTCCTCGGCATACTTACGGAGCATTTCCTTCTGATGGGTGATGCTGTTGCTTTCACCCTTGAGTTCGTCTTCCTGGGAAAGACGGCAGTACAGTGCGGTTATCTTATCCTCTGCGATAGTTGCGGAGTGCTGTCTGTATTCGTTTGTCATGTTTTCTCCTTTCCGACAGTCTCCGCACGGGTCATCTTATTTTCCCGTACTATCGCGGATAAGTCAACGGTTATTGTCAGGCTGCGGGATAGATTTTTACGCTGTCAACGTTATTAAGGATAAGGCGTTTCACCTTATCGAAAGCCGTTTCATTTGCATCTTGGCTGAAAACGGTATGGACGATATACTCCGTGCCGTCTATGACCATCACGGTCTCATAAGGTACGGCGTTTTCTTTGTTTTTCATATTGATCCTTTCCCGGAAATGCTGATATAATAGTGGCAGCCGAAGCATATTGCCCCGGCTGCCATTACGCTGTTATTCGCTATTATTCCTCTGCCTCAATCTGAAGCACCTTGACGGCATCGGCGCGGATGAGTTTGCCGTCAATGAACTCGGTACCCATGTATCCGATCTGACCGCGAATGGCGAACAGCTCACTCAAGACCTTCACACATACCGGGGTACGTTCTATGATCCAGTAGTAGCTCATATCACCGAAGAGGATGCACTTCTCTCCGGCGTCGGCATCCGGCATATCGTTGCAGATGACCACGGGCTTGCCGAGGATCGTATCATTGTTACCGTTCCAGAGCGGGAACCCGGCTTCGTCCTTCAGCTTGCGGAGAGCAAGTGCGGTCTTGTCGTTCATGATCCACACAGCCTTGATGCGGTACTCCGGTTTCACGGAGAAGAACAGCTCAACGATGCCGTCATAGGAGAGCGCGTCGGTGGTGACGCCCACCTCGGCACCCTTGGTATCGTGGAGCAGACCGGTAGGCTCGGTCTCACCGTCACCCAGGAGAAATGCCTTGTTCTCGGCATTCGCCACGTTCTTTGCAGTGCGCTTGGCAATATAATCCTCGGTGCAGAAGCCGGAATCATGTACGAATTCAAGGGGGAGCTTGTAGAATACGGCGAGCTTATGGCTCCGGACCTCCAGCCTGTCGAAATCCTCGTCCGGTCTTTTGATCGGGATCTCCTCGCCCTCGGGGATGAACTCGGCATAGTCGTTGTAGGTGAAAGTGTTGATGGTATGACTGCCGTCATAACTCGTAAAAACGGAAGCGAGGCTGCGGAAGATGCTGTTCTCCTTCAGGAAAGCTCTGAGCCTGTTATCAACGGTCTCGGGCAGAAAGCTCATTCCGTTGTCAGAGACGGCTTTGCTCAGGATGCCCTGAGAGGCAGGGATGCCCTTCAGCGCGGAACGGAATTCGTTTGCGTATGCGGAGGTAATGATCTCGTATTTTGCTTCTTTGTACTTCATGATATAAAACTCCTTCGTAATATTTATTTGCCGTAGATGCGTTTACAGCGGTGACGGAGCAGAATTCTTCTCAGCCCGCTTATGTAGCCGAGTTCCACGGCGGCATCGAGCATCTGCTCACAGCTCGGATACCAGTGTGCGGGGGTGTCTCCGAGCAGTATTCCGCAGTAGGAATGCTCCCGGACTACCTTCGGAACGATAAGGACTACAGCACTGCGTTTCTTGCGAGGGATGATCTCAAGCACGAAAAACGTGCTGTGATCTATCTGATAGTTCAGATATTTTGTGAGCCTTTTGGGAAACTTCATATTGTTTTTCCTCCAATATTGGGGTATATACCCTTCTGATTTCGCTTTTTGTTTACACGTGACCCCGCGCCGTTGCCCAGAGTGGTACTCCCCGGAGATAAATGGGGCCCGTTCGGTCAGGGGCAGCGGTCACAGGCGTAGAGCGCATGGTAGTTGCCGCTCTGCTGTGCGGTGATCGGCTCCATCTTCTTGCCGCAGAGCGGGCAGTGGATGCGAAGCCCGGAACATTCCGAGGCTGTCATAAAGCCGGAAGAACACAGGCGATAAGTGTACGGCGTAGTCTCTTTCAGATACAGACGGTGATGCTCCCTGACCCGATCCTCGTTGAGCGCCATAAACATCGCGGCGTATTCGATGCCGTCCGTATCCATGCGGATCAGCGGCCGGAACTTCGTTTCTTTCTCGTACATCATTCCGACTGCTCCTTTATGATCTCCATGCCGCGACTGTTGCAGAAATCCACGGCGGACGCGAAGTCTTTGAAGAAGATGGTGCTGAAACCGTAGATGACTTTCCAACGCATGGGATCGTCACGCTTGCAGTGCATGATGATTACCGGATCTCCGTTTTGGGTCTGGCGAAGCTGAACGCCGTCATACAGCTTGTCGCTGTAGTCCGATGCTCTCATGGTCACAGGGGGCTTGCTGTCTTCGGTATAAATACCGATGGGCCTGAGTTTCATAAAAAACACTCCTTTTCAAAAGTTGATGGTTTCGTAATTGTGTCCTTTGTGTCACGCGTCCCGTACGTCCGAAAACCTATAAACGCAGTCATTTAATAATAAATAATCGTTTTTCAAGCTGAATATAGAGTCACGGACAGTAAGGACAGAGGACACAAAGGACACAAATCAGTCTGTGTTGATGAATACGCAGGGGTTAACGAGATACTCTGCCGCCGGAGACCTGCCCTTGCCGTTAGCCTGTCCGGGAGTCTTTTCTGCGAGGTAACCGTACTCCACGAGCTGGTCGATGACGGGCTGTATCTTGTCTTTCGTTTTGAGTGCTCTGCAAAGGCGCATCAGGTCTCTGCGGGTACACTCGGCAAGTCCGTTCTTTACGATAGCATTCAGAACGTACTTGCAGTTGCGGATGCTCTCATCTGCTCCGAGGACGGAAAATGCCGCTTTCGCGTGTTCGACGTAGTATCTGCCGATGCGGATAGCGTTTGCCATCGTCTCTCCGCTGACAACGAAGGAAACCGGCGCGTCGGTAAAGTCTTTGTAGAGGAGAACGCTTGCTCTGCACAGCAGACCGGCGATCCTCACCACGTTGCCTACAAGCTTTCCTGCCCAGTCCGCAATATCTGCGTATTCGGTTATAAGCTTCGGTTCAAGCTCCTGTGAGAAAGCTTCAAGCAGAGCATCCGCCTCTGGGGAAAGGGTAATGACTTTCGGCTTCTCTTCCATATCTTCACTGAGCATATCCCGGATACACAGCTCATATCTGCGGCTCACGTCCATCGGGATAGGCGCGGAGCGGTACGTTCTGCTGCCGACCTTTGACTCCGGCACGCAGTACAGAAATCTTGCGGTAAGACCTCTGCCTCGGAAGTTGCCGTTTTCCATGACACCCTCCAGAACGCTCGGCTGCGCCATGAGCATAACGGTAAGCTTGGGATCATACACGGTCTCGCTCTCTCTGCCGACCCTGTCCACACGGATGGGATCGCCGGAATAACCTTTGAGGTACACGTCGATGTTGACGTACCGGCTATACATACCCTTGAGTAGATCGAAGATGCCGCCCTCCGGGGAGAAGACAGCCGCAACGCCGTTGTTCTCCGCTATGACGCTCACAAGCTTTTCCGTTGTGATATCATCGTAGTAGAGCCGAAGTGGATGCTTTTCCCGGAAGTTTGCGAGTTTCTCCGCTGCCTCCCTCACTTCGTCCATGTCCGCTTTGCCCTTGGACGCCTTGTCCTCCAGAGCTTTCAGCTTTCTGTCGAGGATGCTTTTCTCCGTCCTGCTGAACTCGATCTCACCGGCGTGAGCGGCATTCCACCCGCGCTCAAAATCGTTCATAGGCTTTGCCATGAGACTGCAGACTGCGGATTTACGCTCAGAGGGTGGCATGAAAGCACCGTGGAAGGTATTCAGATTTTCCTGCCAGTCCGGCTTGGGGCGTATCACGTACTTTCCCTGCAAGCAGATAGAACAAATAGCTATTGCGGCAATCGTCGACAGGTCAACGGGGGTCTGCGTACTTTCGGAGACCGCCAGCACGTAGTCCGCTATATCCTTCGGCAGTGCATCGACCGGGAAGACCGGGACCTTTACACCGTCAAGAGGGATGGGTGCTTCGGCAAACGGAATCTCGGCAAAATCCTCCTCTGCGGATGACCTGGGTGGGGGCTTATAGAACTCCGAGCAGTTTGCTATGGCTTTTCTCATAGTAGCCGTGCGGTAATCGTCCCGCTCCCACTTGTCGCGGTAAAGACCGCACTGACGGAAAAGCCTGTCCATCTGCACCGTATCGCCTCCGCAGTAGAAAGCAAGCATGGTCATAAGAGCCAGATCCCCTTCGCTATGCGAGGGGTATTGGGAGGTATCGCCATCCCACAAAGCTTTAAACTTCGCTGCGTTTTTTGCCGAAGATGCGATGCGCAGGACTTCTTCATCCGAGAGCTGACCGTTGCCGGAAGGCTGTGCCTGTGATCTCGGTTTCTCCGGGCGGAGCATATACTTCTCCGCAACGGCGATCATCTGCTTGCCGCGCTTCTCTACTCCGCAGTCCCGGATGGCATTGCCTGTCAGGGTAACGTACTTTTCCGTGCATCCGGCGGCATATACCTCCACGTGGATATTGCGGTTATTGACGTAGTACCGAAGCTTGTCATAGGCGCTACTTTCGGAATCAAAAACTATTCGTATGCCTTTCCCGGACGGACTGATCTCCGTATAGGAATTCATAGTATCTGAGATGTCCCGGGCTATATCCGTCATATTTCCGTCAATAAGACAGCCGTCGATATCAATAGCCGAAAATCTGCCTCCGATATACAAACCGATACCGTCATAGCCGCCCTTGGCAAAAGCTTTCACAACTGCCTCGAATGAAACGAAATCAGTCGGATCACCGGGTGAAGCTCTGCTGCCGTCGGTACGGTACGGCACCTTGGTCTTCTTGCCGTCACGCAGTTCATATCTCCACAGGCAGAACTGACCGTTCTGCTTCAGCTCATCGGGTAATCTTTTGAACATTTTTCTCACCTCCGATCTGAGGCTGTATCCCTTGCCTCACTATACGGACATTAGAGGTGGCGTTTGATGGGGTATCCGGGGAACTTTTTTATTAATCTTCATCTTCCTTGTCAGAACCGGTCTTGTGCTGAACGTGATATAGGCTGAAATCCGGCTCCTCCTTATAGCTGTTATCCAAAACGCTCCTGACCTTTTTCCGGGCAGTCTCGATTGATTCACGGACGCTTTTATAATCTGCGCCTTCGATACGGGCGATCTCACGGATGGACAGCCCATCATGCCAGAACATACCGAAACGCCGAAGCTGTGTTTCCGTCAGCAGAGACAAAGCTTTCTGTATTTCCTCCTGCCGCTCCTTGCGCAGATATATCCACTCCGGCGTTTTGTGATAGCCATACTCGGAGCCTTCGTAAACTATCCCTTCAAGGCTGTAATTGTAACGACGGTATTGACGGTCATCGGTCTTGATGCGCCGATAATCTCCATCGAGGTATTTCTGTACCTCCTCAATAGCCTCCGGCGATGTTTCGTCCAATACAACGATGTCCACTGCCTTTCCGTAGCGAACGTTTGCGTAGGGGTCTCTGTACTTGATGGTCTTCATTCTGTGTTCCTTTCCGCCTGAACGGAAAAGAGCCGGAATGCAAAAAAGCCTGAGAAGCCGAAAAAGGGCGCACTTATCCCAGGGGTACGAATATCCCTCCTTGCAAACAGCGTGGAGGTCAATATGTATCCCGGCCCGTATAGCTAATCAGGCTGTCGATATTTTGTTTTTTATATGAGAGCCACAGCGGTGGCTGTCATTACGGTGATGAGAGGTCTCCGTATATACGGAGAAAACTATGGCGTTTTGTCGGGGTGTCTGAGCAAATTTTTTTGAAAAACTTTCTCCGCTATCCATCCGCTATCCAATAGAGAGTAGAGTGCCGTTTTGACGAGACTTTTTTCTTGTACCCTGTAATGGACACGAAATCGCCGTATCGTAAAAATAAGCGAAAATTTTTCTGTCTACACTATTCTCTTGGTCGCGAGGATGCCGAATTTACGAAGGATTATGAAAAAACCAGCCTTTTCTGTCGATCAAGGCTGGTATTATCGTACTATATGTGGTAGGATATATTCCAAGGTTGAATAAGCATTCTAAAACCGAGCAAATATTCCGGAAAGGAAACTTTGTATGCAGTATTTTGATGTTGATATTCTCAAACGGAATGTCCGCATTCTCATGGAGCAACACGGAACGAAACAGGAGAATCTGGCGGATCACCTTAATATGTCCCAATCCAACGTCAGCAAAGCTTTGAGCCTCAAGGACAAGAAATGCTTTACGCTGGAGCAGACTTGCAATATAGCGGATTACTTCAAGGTTTCTGTCGACTGGCTCGTTGGGAAACGGACTGCCTATAACGCTGCGAATAACCGTGAAATATCGGAAATGCTTGTAACGCTGATCGAGAGCGGAGCGGTTTCGTTTGATGAAATAAGCATGACAGAACGTGTTTGCCCGCCGGATTCTCCGTATGAACGCTCCAATCCGCACGATGTTGAAATGCAATATCCTGCCTTGTTCTTCCGAAACTATTGGACGCCGGGAGGAGATGACCCTGACGGCTCTCAGCAATTTGAGCTGCAGGCTTTCGGTAACACCACAAACAATTATGAGATCAACGAGTTTTTGCGGAAATTCATTCAGATCTACACCGTCTTTAAACGCGGCGAACTATTCGAGGAAACTTACAGAGCGGTCGTTCGGGATTATTTGAGCCGGGTCGAATAAAAAAGAGCCCCATAGCATAGAGCTATGAGGCACATAAAAGACGATCATCTCACAACAAGATAGTTGACCATCAGAAGCTTTTATATTGGTGTGCTATTTCCTTTCCAGAAACAACTTGCGGGTGACGAAATTGTAAACCATTACGATGACCGTAGCGCCGATTTTAGCGATTAGATAGCTGATTCCAAGCCGCTCTACAGCAAACCACATGATTACCTGATTGATGCCAAGTCCTACGGCGCTGAGCAAGATAAAAATTGATATTTCTACGGCCTTTGCTGTCTTGGAGTTTACTGCGAAGACAAATCGGACGCTCAGACTGTAATTCACAACGACCGAAGCTGTAAAAGAAATCGCGCACGACAGCAAATAGGGCAGTCCTGCAAGTTCTGTCAGAACCACCACAAGCCCATAGTCAATGACGGTTGCAATAACCCCGACAATGCCAAAGCGAATGATTTGTGACCATAAGTATCTCATAACACGCCTAATGTTCAAATGCCTTTCCCTATTTTAATTCCCTCGAATCTTGAGAACAGCTTTCCTATCATTGCACAAGCTGGGATTGCAATTATCAAGTATAGAACTGCGTAAATATAATCATTGCCTCCCACGTAAGAACGGACTCTGTTAAACAAAGTGATGAGAACATAGAAGACTATCGGCTGGTACAGAAAAATTGACAGGCTGTGCATCTCATACTCGCGGAGTAGGAAGCTGAGAATGCGATGCTGGTGAAGCTTTTCAATAAAAGCTCCATTGTAAAAAATGAACTTTAGTACCGTCGTTACCGCGCCTATAGAGAACAGCATAAAAATGAGATTAGGCGGGAACTTGTTGCTTTGCATATTCATTGAAAATCCGCAAAGATAGAGGATAACCAGTGCGGCACAGCAAGTAGAAATCACGCATATATATTTGAAGCCCGAAGTTAGGTATGCCCTGATATCATCATAATAAAAGCCAAGGCATATCCAAATCATATAAAAGCAGACTTTTTGTGGGAGCCCAAGGCCAAGATGCTGAAACAACACAACTAAGGCAACCAGTGCAGGAAAAATGAGCTTTCCGCATTTTCTTTTATGAATCGTCAACACTAACGGAAGCAGCACGATACATAGAATATAAACCGGTATAAACCAAAGCGCCCATGTTGAACAAGAAAATGAACTATACTGACGGTCACAAGGAATGAGCCATGAAATAGCTGCTTTCACAGCATATGAAAAAGTAATCGTATCTCGCAATACGCCCTTGCCTATAATGACGCATATATTCAAAGCCGCAAAAATCCAATACGGGATAATGATACGGCTTACGCGATGTAACACAAATCTTATTGGGTTTGAAATTGTCCTGTTTCGACTTAATGCACCGGTGACGAAGAAGAACAGAGGCATTTCAAAGAGGAAAAATGACTTTATGACACTGATATATCCCTCGCCAAACAAGCCCGTCCAGTATAAGACATGGACAAGAATCACCTGTAGCATGGCAAAGCCGCGGATGTAATCTATATTTTTGTCCCTCTCCATCAAATAGCCCCCCTGCTATATGTAAAACATAATGTGTCCAAACAAGAATCTATTTTTTGCAAGAAGAGTTTGAACGCGCCAATTTCTCGTACCACTGATATAGTATTGCCAATAGCACCGTAATGGCAAAAGCCACAGCAGTTGATATATGGTGATTGCCAATTATACTTGAGTATCCCAAAATCGGTTGCTGGAACAGAAATACATACAAACTAATATTCCCAAGCCAAACAAGCGGTTTAAAGGCAAGTATCTTTGAAAATATTCCCCTGTTACTGGCCGCCAAAAAGACAGAAGCTATTGAACATGGCAAAAACACAGCGGTAAAGCGGAAGGCATTACCAGACAAAATAGTGTTCTCTGATACATAATTGAACATTCCTGCGATTCCTATTGCGATAGTAAGAAGTTCCAGTATTGAGAAGTACCCCCCCCCCCGAATTTTTCTTGCGTTTTTCGCAATTCTTATCCTTGTACATTTTCCCCATAATGCATCCGATAACGAACTCAGGAATTCTAGAAAGCGGACAAATGTAAGTTGCCCACCAGCAAAAGCTTGAGGAAAAAGCAAATACTTCCAAAAAGATTGCGAAAAGAATATCAACGAGCAAAAGAGTAACCGCAAGCAGGTTTAAATGCCTCGCCTTTTTTAACAATTTCAGGATAAGCGGAAACAAAAAATATGTCACCAAGCAAATCGATAAATACCAATTTGGCCTGTTTCCAAATCCAAAGTAGGTCTCGCTCGGAACAAATGATTTTAACATACATATGTCCAGCATGACTTTCAATAGATTCATTTTTGTGGAATCATTTGCCATACTATGAACAATTAAAGGCAAATATATCACCAACGCAAACAGATTAGCAAAAAACAGTTTTTTTACTTTAATGAGTGAGAATTCTATCGACCGAAACATCGTAGCAGGCAATTCTCTATCGAGATATGTATATGCCATTACAAATCCAGACAAAACGATAAATATCGAAACGCCTAACGTACCAAATGGGCCATATCCAGCATGAAAAAGAAAGATTCCCAGAATTGCTAATCCGCGTAACCCTTGTAATGAAATGATATGTGAGCTTTCACCTTCTTGAAAAACCATTTTGTTAATTATAGCCACGGCTGAGCAACTCCCTTCCTCACAAGAAATGCACTTTGCGCAATGTCAGCCATCGGCTGGTCGGATAAAGAATCCGAGTAAAATGCGTCTATTGCTTCGCCGTAATGTCGCTCCTCAAATCGAGCGACCTTCTCACTGCCACGGCAGTTCGCACCACGGAAATGACCAGTTGCCATATCTACATCAGAGGCAATAAGGTCGCTGATCTGCAATTCATCACAGATGGGCTTTAGCAGAAAATACGGAGAAGCAGAGATTACAATGTCGGTTGCTTGGGCTTGCTCCAGATACCAAGGGTATATTCTGCCGCTGCGCTTCTCCCAAAATGCTTCTACTTTCTCCTCAACATTTTGAACACCGCAGAGGAAACAGAAAAAGTTCTCTTTCAAGGCGGTCTTATCAATTATCTTTAAGCCGTATTGAATGAACCCATACGCCTGTTTCGGAAAAAATCGAAGCAAGCGAAAATTTGACTTCAAGCAGTACAAATAAAAGTCTACCGTACTGTCTCCATAATAAATTGTTCCATCGAAATCGTAGACATTCATAAGTACCTACAGATAGAGAATAGCGCCCATAGCAAGAGCATAAACGGCGCACAGCCCCAGTAGCACCTTATCATGCACCAGCACCTCAACAGGGTCGCCGTCTGAGTTCCCCTCAATGTCCAAGCTATACTTCATAAAAATCAGCAGAACGAGCGGAACCGTCCAAATCAGGTATTTGCTGTATCCCATTTCTTCTGCGCCCTTGTCCATTGCCCAAAGCGCATAGAAAGCGTTTGCCAGGCCAAGGCACACATACATATTCTTGTCCAAGAACCCCTCTGTGTAGAAGCTCAATACTTTTCGTGTTGTTCCTGTCTGCACCCGCCTAAATTCATTTCTGCGCTTACCGAGCGCCAGATAGAACGACATTGCAATGACAGTCAGATATAGCCAGTTTGAAATTTCGATCCCCGTAATGATTGCACCGTATACAATGCGAATCAGGAAGCCCGAAACTAAAATCGTAACGTCCACAATGGGGATGTTCTTCAGTCCCAAGCTATAGCCAATGTTCAACACCAGATAGAGAACAAGCAATATTGTTGAGGGAATAGAGAATGCCATCCAGTTAAAGAATGCACACAGCACGTTTAATAGTGCTGCCATTGCCCATGCACTTTTCAGAGAAATTGCGCCCGAAGCGATTGGACGATTGCATTTTGTCGGGTGTGCTCTGTCCTTTTCAACGTCCTGAATGTCGTTGATTACATAGATAGCCGACGAAACCATGCAGAATGCCAGAAATCCCCAAACGCCGGGTATTAGCTTTTCCGTATCAAACAGACGACCACTGCAAGCGAGCGCAACGAACACAAGAAGATTTTTGACATAGTGGTGAACGCGAAGCTCTTTCAGATAATACTTCATCTTTCCACCCCTTACTTAAACCGGATAATAAGCTATCGCAAAGGAAATCATATCTCGAATGCCCTGAACATTGAACCACAGCAATGTACCGCAGCAAGCCAGACTGACGAGGTGCGGTAGGTATTTCAGATGCACTTTTTCGCTGAATGTTTCAAGCAGCTTGAAAAGCAATGTGAAAAATGCCCAGCAGAAATAGAGCGAATAGAGAATCAATCCGTTTTCTGCCGTTCCCCAGCCAAGCACAAAAAGAATCACAAAGGAAAACAACGCCCAACATCCGGCTACTCGGACAGATATATCTTTCCGATTGATTATCACACTGACTACGGATAATACTATGATTATTACGCCGAGCACGTTTACCGTTGTAGGCAACGCCAGCTGCCAACTAATATAGGACTCCGTTACAGTATCCACACCGGCATCAGGGGACACAAAGCAGTTTGCAATAAAGCTTAGGTATTGAAGCAGCTTGTCTGATATGGATACAGAGGTTCCTGTAAATCTGGACAAGGAATTAACTTTTGATGAAAGATTATAAATCACATCGAAACGGCTGAATGCAATCAGCAGAGCCGCAAACTCAATCACCGCCTTAAATCCCGATTCAAACAGCTCCGAAAGGTATTCCGTCCAATGCTGGTTTTCTCTCTTACGTGCATAGATGGGGAAGATAATGCCGCTGGTCAGCAATGTTCCCGTTGCACCGCAGTATGCGACAGCATTATGCTTTTCAGAGTGCTTGGCACAGTAAATCGCAAGGATTAGCCAGAAATAAGCTACTATGTACTGTTCCATCATCAGCGAGGATAGCAAGACTGTATAACTGGAACACAACGTGAGGAAAAAGCATATGCGTAGACTTTTTTTGTCAACTGTCATATCAACAAGCAGAATTGTTGCGCAGAGCATCAAGGCAACCTGGGCTATATTCTCCAAGGAAACTGCCAGTCCGTTTGAAATGGACAGCACTTTTGACAGCGCCGCCGCAATGAAATACATTCCGCCGGTAAACGGTGCTGCAAAAACAGCAAACAGCGGCTGGCGCAAGTCATTTTCGGCGTATGAAAGCCAGAGGTCAGCAGCATTTTTTACCAATGCCGGAGAGTCGCTTGTATAGATAACATCATAACTATAATCCGTTCCATAGAACGCCTGACTTTGCATAAAGGCAGAGGTGGACAATGTTACAAGAAGAATGAATATTACTGCGTAAATTGCCCATTCAAGGCGAGAAATGCGCTTAAATAAGCCCGCCTCAGTAATCTTTCTCCTTACAAAGCTCAGAATCGCTGTAATAAAAAGAAACGCAAAGATAAGCCCCACTACTGCGCCTAGAATGCTCAGCAAATATAAAAAATATAAAATCTGAGTACCATAAGGCAGTAGTCCAACTCGTCTTGAACCAACAAATGAATTGTAGAATGCTCGTTTACCGGCCAAGCACATCCCCATTGCAGAAAACGCTGCAAAGATTTTGAGCGCCAGCGGTTCGCTCTTACAAAAAGAAACTATGTTCATTTTCTGACTCGAAACGAATACGATACACAAAAAAGCAATGACCACACCAATGTAATAGGCCAAATACGCCTGTGATTCCAAGCAGAAGAACGCAAGGGCAGAGATAGGAACATACCAGTTGCTTTTTACATTCTTTATGCACGTACTTAATTCTGTAACGGGTTGGAGCTGAAAGCTCTTCTCAATCCTTGCTATCACCCAGAAAAGCAGCGCATACAGAAAGTAAAATGCCACTAGACCGCCCATTACTCCAAGGGCAAGCAAAAATGCTTTTGCCGAGAGTCCAAACCTCCCAGCTAAAGCCGCAACCTTTCGTGATGGAGACCATACACTGATAAAACCGGAGACAAGGCTGAAATCAAATATTGCACTGAGCAACGCTATAGTAGTCTTAAACTTCTTCTGCGGATTGCTGTTTTCCCATACAAAGCTCCATATAATCAGGGCGAGCAAAGCGAAGATACCAATTTCAGCAATCAACTTGGAGGGTGCAACTCCAAATAAACATATTGCAGCCGTCCCCGAAATCAGCATCCATTTGTTCTTCCAAATATTGCGAATAGAAAATCTTCTTTTCATAAAAACTCCTCAGTATCTACGTTTTGTCATGAGAGTGCAATAGTACACATCATTTGTGCTTGCGTACTTTGTCAAAAGGTGTACCTTTTGATAGCCATTACCTCTCTGTAATTATACCGTAAAAGCCCTTGAAAAACAATGGGATATAGGAAATTTTACAAGAATTTGTTGGGCTCACCGCTGTCCGTGGAGCGATAGCGGCAATTATCAAAAGGTACACCTTGTGACAGCCATTACCCGCCTTTCAACAACCTATATTCCCGTAACCTCCGATAGAATGTTGCCTCGGACATACCGCACTCTCTCAAGACTTGTTCCAAGGGCAGCTTCTTTTTCTCCCACTGTTTTATTATCTCTGAAAAATTATCCGGCGTTGCTTTGACCGGTCTGCCTATGTGTACACCCTTCGCTTTTGCAGCGGCAATGCCTTCTTCCTGCCGTTTTCGGATGTTTTCTCGTTCGCTTTGAGCCACGAATGACAGTATCTGCAATACCAGGTCTGCTATGAAGGTGCCCATTAAATCTTTTCCGTTTCGGGTATCCAGCAACGGCATATCGAGTACACAGATGTCAATGCCGATATCTTTGGTCAGAATGCGCCATTGATTTTGTATCTCGGCGTAATTTCTGCCGAGCCGGTCAATGCTGAGAATATACAGCAGGTCTCCCGGCTTCATTCTGCGCACGAGCTTTTTGTATTGCGGCCGATTGAAGTCTTTGCCCGACTGCTTATCCATGTAGATGTTCGTTTCCTCAACTCCGGCTTCACGGAGGGCAATGATCTGGCGGTCTTCGTTTTGATCCTTACTGGATACTCTGATATAACCGTATATCGAATTCATGATATTACCTCATCTCCTAATTCTTGGCATAAAAAAAGACACTATTCTCAGCATAACAGCTGAAAACAGTGTCTATCGTATAGATGGTATTTTGTTTTTCGGCAAGCTATCCATCCGTAGGGACAGATACTGCACTGGCAAGTATTATGCGGGTTTAGGCATAGAAAAAGACCACATCAAAGGTTTTTGCTAAACCAATGATGTGGTCTTTTCAGTTGCCCCGTGCGAAGAATGACACTTAAAAATTACTTGTTTTCAATAATCCCTAAGTTGCCTTTCCTTTTGCATGAGGGAATTTTGGAGCGGGTGACGAGGCTCGTTTGCTTTTCACGCTTCGCGTGAAATAAAGGTTGCGGCTTCGCCGCCCAGCCTGCCACCGGCAGGCTGGATAGAATTTTTCGAGCCTCGGTATTAAAAAAATTCCCTCATGCTTTGCATGAGGGAATTTTGGAGCGGGTGACGAGGCTCGAACTCGCTACCTCCACCTTGGCAAGGTGGCGCTCTACCGGATGAGCTACACCCGCATCGCTCGGGTATATTATAGCAACTTTCTCCCGTTTGTCAAGAAGAAAAATCGCCTTCTTCCTGCGATCTTTGCTCCACAGAGGGCTGTGGCACATCCTCCGCATCCGGCTCATTCCCGGACGGTTCCTCCGGTCCCGGCGTTTGTACATCCGGCGTGGATTCGTCCACCGGGGCTTGCTCTCGGACGCTCTCACACTTGGGGTAGTTGTCACGATCCCATTCGTAGCCAACCATCTCGCTGTCATTCAAAATTTGGAGCTCTGCCCCTGCCAACACATCGGCGAAGGCATCGACATGCCAATTTTCCTCGCCCAGTGTGAGAATATTCCAGTAGTAATCCTCTCCGTTCTTTGTCCCATGCACCACCAGGCACTGCAGGCCCGCCGCCTCGCACATGGCATTATACACCCCAGAAAAGGATTGGCTGTTGGCAAAGCCGCCGCACAGTAGCTCAAAGGCCGGCACCTCGCTGTCCCTCACCTCATAGTGGCTATACCGCTCCATCAAAAAGTGATACAGAATATTCGCTTTTTCTGCCTCATTTTGGCTTTGGGAAGCCTTCTCTTTGGCAGAGTTCATGATCACATCCACCAGATTCTGGATTGCCTTTAACTCCGCAGAATTTCGCGGATATGTAAAGACCAATTCCACGTAGACGCTGTCCTTATACAGAAACACAGTGGGTTCCACCTCGGGCTTCGCCATCACCGCGGTCAGGTTCCTCTCGCTGTGCTCGGCTACAACCTTGGCAAAATCCATCGGCTCGTAACTGAACACCCGCAACAGGATACGCTCCCGATCCTCATGCAGCGCTTGCTTGATGGCACTTGTCACGCCAGCTTCTCCATACACCACGGGAGCCTGATCCAGCTCGGAAAACCTGCGGCGATAACGAATCGTTAGATTTATGTTGCGATATTCGCCGGACTCCACCAGCTCCTTGTCGATGTCCTCCACCAAATACGCACCCACAGCGCCTTTTCTTCTCACATAGTCCTTTGCCCGGTTAAAATCCGACTCCAGCTCCCCCTCATAGCCACTGACCGTCAGAACCGCTTCCTCTGCTCCTTCCTCCACCAGAGCTTCAAGCTGTGCCATCAGCTCGTCATACTGTTCCACCGTCAGGGGCTCCTTTTCAGCCTGCGGCGTGGAGGCCACATGGTCTGTGACGTTCACATACGCATGATTCAACATCTGGCAGCCGGAAAAAATCAGCGTCAGAGCCAGACACAGGGCAAGAAGAGAATATTTCATGCTACAATCCTCCTTCCACATCCGCACCGTAGCGCCGGAAGCCATCCCCCAGCACCTGGTGCGCCTGCTGCAAAATGAGAAAGGCATCAGGATCGGCCGTCATGACCGCGTCCTGAAGCTCTACCAGTTGCTGCCGCCGTAGGGCACACAGCAGCACAAATTTATCGCGTCGGGCGTAATACCCCTTGGCATACAGAAGCGTCACGCCTCGGTGAATCCGCTCGTCGATGGCCTGGGCTACCCGCTCATATTGATCAGAGATGACCAGCGCCAGCCGGGAGTCATCAAAGCGGAACAGCACCCCATCCAGCACCAGGGAGGAAACATACAGACTCAAAGCGCTGTAGAGCGCCTTACCAAAATCTCGGTAAACAAAGCCCGTCAGCACCACAATTCCCAGGTCAATCGCCAGCATCAGGGTACCCATAGAAGCACCCCGCAGTCGGGTTCGCAGGAGTCTACCCAAAATATCCGACCCGCCGGTAGACGCACCAGCGAAAAGCACCAGTCCAAGGCCCAGGCCGCACAGGGCGCCACCGCAAAGGGCAGCCATAAGCGGCTCTGTCTCAAAGGCCGGAAGCCGGGCAAATACATCCAGCAAAACCGACGAGGCACCCATTCCAAGCAACGACCCCCAAAAAAACCGCCGTCCAATCCGTCGCCAACCAAGAAGAAACAGCGGCACATTGAGTAGAATCGCCACCACACCCACAGAGCCAATGCCGGTCACGCTGACCCACAACTGACCCAGGGCACTGACGCCACCCACATTGATATGGTTCGGTTCCAAAAAAAGCGCGAAGCCCAGGGAAAACAGCCCGCTTCCCAAAAGAATCCATCCGATTCTGGCAATTTGTTTTCGCAATTCTGCCACCCCCACATCAGCATATGTAGGGATGGCCGCAAAATCATCCGTCCAACTCCATGGTGAGCTGCTTCTCCTGGGCGTCCTCGGGCCGAAGCAGGCTCCCAGCGGCAGGAAGGCTCCGGGCGGCATAGCGGGCTTCATTCACAATGCCACTCTCCTCCAGAGGAAGAGCGCGCACAACGAGGCTCTTGCGCTTGAGGCTCATCACATTGATACCCTGCGTGGTACGGGTAGTCTTCGGCGCGACCAGTGCCGAGGAAAAGCTCAAGCTTCTGCCGTCGCTGGCATAGAGCACAATCTTTCGATCCTTCGGCAGAGCAAAAATGGCTTTCACCGGGCTCTTGTCGGAAAAGGCGCCGGTAAGCTTGCGACGGTTGGACTTGGTGGCATAGGCGCTGCGCTCGACCTTGGCGACCTTGCCGTTCTCAAAGACGAAAAGGATCCAGCCGCTGTAGTCATCGGCGCTGAGCACGTCCAGCACCGTTTCGCCCTCGTCCATGCCCAGCTTGCCCGGCAGGTAATCCCCCAGCAGGCTGGCCTTGGAATCCTCGAAGTCGGACAATCGGCACTTATAGACCTGGCAGGCGCTGGTAAATATCAGAAGCTCTGCCCGGTTCGTCAGCTCCAGGCGGCGGTGGAGGCCGTCATCTTCCTTATATTTCTGCTCACCGGACATTCGCAGCGACTGTGCTGTGATCTTCTTGAGATAGCCGCCCCGGGTCACAAATACGGAAACCGGGTAGTCCGGCGTATCGTCCGGCTCCTCCTCAACAGCTAGCGCCGTCTCATAGATGAGGGTCGTCCGGCGATCTTCGCCGTATTTCTGCGCTACCTTCTTCAGCTCCTCTATGATAATCCCTCGGACTCTTTGGGCGCTGTGGAGCGTGGCCTCCAGCTCTTCTATTTTCTTTTCCAGCTCCTGAGTTTCCGCCGTGCGCTTGAGGATATATTCCTTGTTGATGTTCCGCAGCTTGATCTCCGCCACGAATTCCGCCTGCACCTGGTCGATGCCAAAGCCGATCATCAGATTGGGGACGACCTCGGCGTCAAGCTCGGTCCCGCGAATGATGGCGATGGCCTTGTCGATGTCCAGCAGGATGCGGGCAAGGCCCTTGAGAAGGTGAAGCTTTTCGCGCTTTCTCTGTAGCTGGAAAAAGACCCGCCTGCGCACACACTCGCTTCGCCAGGCCGTCCACTCCTCCAGAATTTCCCGCACGCCCATCACCCGGGGCATCCCGGCAATGAGAATATTAAAATTACAGGGATAGCTGTCCATCAGGGGGGTAAAACGGTAGAGCTTTTGCATCAGCTTCTCCGGCTCGACGCCTCGCTTGAGGTCGATGGTCAGCTTGAGGCCCGAAAGGTCTGTTTCGTCGCGCATATCGTTGATTTCCCGGATTTTGCCTGCCTTGACCAACTCCTCCACCTTGTCCATGATCGCCTCGGAGGTGGTGGTGTAGGGAATCTCATAGATTTCGATGAGATTTTCTTCCTTCACATAGCGCCATTTGCCCCGCAGCTTGAACGAGCCGCGGCCGGTCTGATAGATCTCCGCCATTTCCAGCGGATCATAAAGAATCTCGCCACCGGTGGTGAAATCCGGTGCAGGGAGGGTCTCCAGGAGGTCGCAGTCGGGATTCTTAATCCAGGCAATCGCACTCTGGCAGACCTCGCGCAGGTTAAAGCCGCAAATATTGCTGGCCATACCCACAGCGATGCCGGTATTGGCCGACACCAGTACATTGGGAAAGGTAGTAGGCAGAAGCGTCGGCTCTTTCATGGTGGCGTCGTAGTTGTCCACCATATCCACGGTGTCCTCGTCGATGTCGGCGAAAAGCTCCTGGCAGATGGGCGAAAGCTTTGCTTCGGTATAGCGCGGGGCGGCGTAGGACATATCCCGGGAATAAACCTTGCCGAAATTCCCCTTGGAATCTATGAAGGGAGTCAGGAGGGCTCCATTGCCCTTTGCCAGGCGCACCATCGTCTCATAGATGGCTGCATCGCCATGGGGATTGAGCTTCATGGTGGCGCCAACAATGTTGGCGGACTTGGTGCGGCCGCCGTTTAACAGCCCCATCTTATACATGGTGTACAGGAGCTTCCGATGGGAGGGCTTAAACCCATCGATTTCCGGGATGGCCCGGGACACAATGACCGACATGGCATAGGGCATATAGTTCAGCTCCAACGTGTCGCAGATGGGCTGCTCGACCACCTGGGCATGAAGCCCCATTACGTTCGGGTCGTTTTTGTGGGAATTGGTATCCGGATTGGCTTTCTTCTTTGCCATAGCTTGCTTCCTTTGTTACGAAATATCCGCCAGTTCGAGGTATTTATGGCCATTCTGGGCGATATGGTCCTTGCGTCCCGAAAGATTATCCCCCAAAAGCAGGTCAAACCATTCGCCGGTCTTCTCCACGTCCTCCGGCATGACCCGAATGAGGCGCCTGGTGGCGGGGTTCATGGTGGTCATCCACATCATCTCCGGATCGTTCTCACCCAGGCCCTTGGAGCGCTGAATGGTCACACGTTTGCCCTCCAGCTTTTTAAGGATTTCGCCCTTCTCCTGCTCATTGTAGGCGAACCAGGTCTTCTCCTTACAGGTGATCTCAAACAGCGGGGATTCGGCGATATAAACATAGCCCTCCCGAATGAGGGTCGGGCACAGGCGGTAGAGCATGGTGAGGATCAAGGTTCGAATCTGGAACCCGTCCACATCCGCGTCGGTACAGATGATGATCTTATTCCAGCGGAGGTTTGCGATATCGAAGCTGTGCAGCTCCTTTACCTTTTTTGCCTCCACCTCCACGCCGCAGCCCAGGACCTTCATAAGGTCTGTGATAATTTCGGATTTAAAAATGCGGGCATAGTCCGCCTTGAGGCAGTTGAGGATTTTCCCGCGCACCGGCATGATGCCCTGAAACTCCGCGTCCCGGGACAGCTTGACAGAGCCAAGCGCGGAATCTCCCTCTACAATATAAATCTCTCGCTTCAGAGGGTCGCGGCTGCGGCAATCGACGAATTTTTGCACCCGGTTGGCAATGTCGATGCTGCCGGAGAGCTTCTTGCGCACCGCGATCTTGGTCTTCTCCGCTGTCTCCCTGGCTCGCTTGTTCACAAGCACCTGATCGGCAATGCGGTCGGCCTCCGCCTTATTTTCGATGAAATAGACCTGGAGCTTTTCCCGGAAAAAGGCCGTCATGGCCTCTTGGATGAACTTATTCGTGATTGCCTTCTTGGTCTGGTTGGCATAAGAGGTCTGGGTGGAGAAGCAGTTCGTCACCAATACCAGGCAATCCGCAATGTCTTGAAAAGTAATTTTTGACTCGGTCTTGGTATATTTTCCCGTCTGCTTGCAATAGGCGTCCAGGGCATAGACAAAGGCGTTCTTCACCGCCTTTTCCGGTGCACCGCCGTGTTCAAGCCAGGAGGAATTGTGATAGTATTCAATATGGCTGACGGATTTGGAGAAGCACAGGGCGGCCGTCAGCTTCACCTTATACTCCGGCTTATCCTCCCGATCCCGGCCCTGGCGCTCAGTCTGCCAGTACTGCGTCATGGTGAAGGCCTTGTCCTCGGTCAGCTCGTTGATATAGTCCACAATGCCGTTTTCGTAGCAAAAGTCTGTCTGTTCGAATTTCCCGTCTACCTCATTTCGGAAGCAAAACCGCACGCCCCGGTTGACCACTGCCTGCCGTTTGAGCACGTCCAGGTAGAATTCCGCCGGAATGTCGATGTCCGTGAAGACCTCCAGGTCTGGTCGCCAGCGGAAGCACGAGCCGGTCTTCTTGCGGTCGGCAGGCTCCTTCTGCAGCTCCTCGCCTTTTTTCCCCACGACCTTACCCTTTTGGAAATGCAGGGTATATTTCATGCCGTCTCTTCGGATGACGGCGTCAAAGTACTCCGCGCTATATTGGGTGGCGCAAGCACCCAGGCCGTTGGTACCCAGACTGTACTCATAGCTCTCGCCGCCGCCGTTGCCATACTTACCGCCAGCGTACATCTCGCAGAAGACCAGCTCCCAGTTGTAGCGCTTCTTCACAGGGTTCCAGTCCACCGGGCAGCCGCGGCCAAAATCCTCAACCTCAATGGACTTGTCGGCATAGCGGGTGACAAGGATGGTATCGCCATAGCCCTCCCGCGCCTCATCAATGGCGTTGGACAGAATCTCAAACACAGCGTGCTCACAGCCGCTCAGACCGTCCGAGCCAAAGATGACGCTGGGCTTCTTTCGAACCCGATCCGCGCCCTCCAAAATGTCGATGCTATCGTTGCCATAGGTTGGCTTTTTCTTCGTCATTGCAGTTCCTCACAATATTTTGTGGTTCCATTCGTATAAATACCCATTATACATGGTATTATACTCCTTTTTCCCCTCCAAGTCAAGCACCCGCCTTCCCAGGTCAAAAGTGCGTGGCAAGGTCCGCAAATTAGCAATCGGATAGGAGGAAGCCCCTCCTATCCGATTGCAGTCTGATTCAGAAAGATTTTACATTAATCCTTTACGATTTCGTAGGGCCAGTCACCCAAACCGCCGAGGTTATACACAGAGTAATAGCCCATCTCTATCGCAAGCTCCGTGGCCGTCTGCGAGCGTTTGCCGGAGGCACAATAGAAAATAATCTCTGTGTTGAGGTCCGGTACCAGCTCAGGCAAGCGCTCCTCCACCTCTGCCAGAGGTACATGGATGCTTCCGGGTATGTAGCCGTCGGCAACCAGCTCGTCATCTTCGCGGACATCAATGAGCACAGCGCCATAGAATTCCAAATCATTCTGGGCCTGCTCGGCCTTGATCTTATCCTGCCGAATCTGCTTCCCGCTGATCACCTTGGCAAAGAAATCTTCTCCGCAGACCAGTACGCCCTCCGGCTGCACCGCTGTCGCCCAGAGATCCTTTCCTTCTTCAAGCGTCGTGGATTCGTTGCATTCGGTGCACTCCGTGATAGAGAGCACCACGCCATCATCCAGAACGCCGACGATCTGATCAATGTTAAAGCAGATATCGTGGATCTGAAGCTCCATTTCCTCTGAGACATATTCGTTATTGATTTTCATCATTTCCTTCATCATCCAGACATCGCCGTTCAGATCGCCGCGCTCTGTGTACATGATGAGCGGAATATTGGGATGCTCCGTATAATAGCCGAGCACAAAGAAGGTGTCTCCTGCAGGCACCAGCCGGGTAAACACATAGGGCGGATAGAGGCCCTTATAGTCCACGTTGAAGATCTGATGCTTCCAGTTCACACCGTCCAGGGAGATGCACACATCTGTCTCGGTCGAAATCGCCGCAAGGCAGTAGTTCGTGGCGACAAGACCGATCAGGTCATTTTCCGTCTCCATCTGCACCGGCTCCCATCCGGCTTCATTCTGGCGGTAGACGATGCCACCCTCACCGGCAGCAAACAGGTTGCCATTGAAGACAGTTGCCGCATAAATCGTATCGTCGGTTCCCATGTCAATCGGGTAAAAGGAATTCCCGCTGTCATTGGAGATCAAAAGCGTGCCGTTTTCACCGCTGACGAGCGCGTTCTCCCCCTCCGCATGGATAGAAAGAAGATTCTCCTTCGTGCCGCTCTCGCAAGGTTTGACCTCGCCATCCATGGAGATATAGTCGATCCTGCCGCCGGTGCCGCAGGCCAGGAAGCCCTCGCCGCAGGGGGCTGCTGCTTTGTAGCCCACCGGCCCATCATATACCGGCTCCACCGGTTCTGTCGGTTCAACCACGTCCTCCGCCGGCTCTATCGTCGCAACCTTCGAGCAGCCGCAGCCCAAGAGCAGTGCAATTACCAGCAGGCTGCAGAGGAAAAATTGGCCAATATTACGTCTTTTTTTTGTCATTCTTGTCATGTCCTTTCCGGGAAAATACTGCCATGTGGCATGGAGCGCACAACGACTTCCTTCCAAAAAGCTTAAAATAAGTGGATTGCACAGGAATCGCAGTCCAATCGGCGGCGATCAGCCAGAAAAGTAGCTTTGCGACTCGCAGCCAAAACGGCGTCCTTCCTTTGACCTGCCTTACCGGAATATGACACCCGGAAATTTTACCGACAGCTCCTTCTTATTTTATCCTACTGCCGCAGGAATTTCAACCGAATTTCCCCGCCATCGTCAAAAAAATATGTAAAAAACATGGGATCTTTTTTTGTAAATATTTTTTGACCAGCCTGTTTGTCCCTACCTTCACGGAAAACCGGAAACACCGGCTGCCTAAAAAGCAGCCGGTGTTTCGAAATGAACAGGAAGAATTATGCCTTCTTGGGCTTGTCTCTAAAAATCAGGCACAGGATCCAGAATACAATCAGCAGCGCGCCTGCCACAATGTAGCCCACAACAGCATTGCCGAAGAAGTCCGCAATGGAGCCTGCGGAGATGAAGCACATGGCCAGGGGAACGATGTACTTGATGCAAATCTGATAGAACCCATGGATATTGCCCTTGTAGCCGAGGCGAATTTCGTCGTAGAGGGAATCGGAGCCCTTTGCCCAGCCGATCAGCAGTGCCAT
>JAZLFG010000051.1:0-39255 GCA_045615685.1 Faecousia sp. | reverse complement strand
CAGGGTATTTGCCCCAAAAGTACACCAGCGGGTCAGCACGGCAAACTGAAGTTTGTTGTAATTGGTGATATTCAGCCCTTTTTCAATGCGCTCCTGATGAAGTCTTTTTTACGCTCCTTTAGTGTTATATCATGATTGTTGTTGTAAAAACCGATAAACTCAAAAAGCAATGCAAGGCCACAAATCGCTCCCTCTACAAACGCATCTATCTTTTCCTGAAAGATGAAGGACAATAATCCAAATTGACGGTTTAGGATCACTATTACAAGGCAAGCCAGTCCGAGTATAAAGTATTTGTTCAGCTTTCTTGCCTTTTGATGCTTTTCGTTTCCTGAATACTCAACGATTTTTTCTACCGTTTCTTTTTCTTCATGATTCGTCATCTCGCTTTTCCTTTCTCCGTTAATGATTTCCGGAATACTGATATCATAATACTCTGCAATCTCAACCAAAAGGCTGATGTCGGGCATATTGCTGCCGGTCTCCCATCTGGAAACAGTTCTGTTTGAAACACCAAGCTGCTCAGCGAACTGCTCCTGTGTGATGTTCTTCCCATTTCTAAGTTCCTTCAGAAAACTGCCGATCTTTTTTTGATCCACGGTCGAGATCCTCCTTTCGTTGCATAGTATAGATATCCCGCGTCAAAACCAACACGACACAAAGCGAGAAATGCCGTGCTTTTCTGCGTTGGACATAAGTGTCTACCGCTTTTCTTCTATGTCTATTTTGTCTCTCCGTATCCCATCTTCACGGTCAGGTCGTGCAGGCTCTTGTCGTGCTGCGCCTGCGTGATCGCACCGTGTTCGAGGAGGTTTTTTGCTCATTTGCATTATAACATAGGGTGTTTTGACAGGCAACGAAAATCGCCTGATCTGTCCGGTAGACAAATCAGGCAATTTAATTGGCAGCGGGTGAAGGATTCGAACCCTCACATACGGAGTCAGAGTCCGCTGTGCTACCATTACACAAACCCGCTATCAGCTTAACGCGCAGATATTATTATACACAAATAGCGCGACTTGTCAATAAAAATCTTTCTGTTTTGCAAAAAACTTTTTACCTTGGCAGTCCCCTCCAAAGCTGTCTGCCACCCCTTGACGGAAATTGTGCAAACTGTCAAAAAGCTTCGCTCCCCTGAGGGAAAGTTCGGGAAAGTGTCCACTTGTTTTTTCCCCCTTTTTCCCGCAAAATATACATACATTATATAAAGAAGAGGTTGGCCGCAATGGAGAAACTGAAAGAACGGATTCGCCGGGAGGGCAAGGTGCTGCCCGGCAACATCATCAAGGTCGATGGCTTTCTGAACCACCGGGTAGATACTACCCTCATGGCTGAGATTGCCGACGAATTTGCCAAGCATTTTGACATTCGCGATATCACGATGATCCTGACCGCTGAGGCCAGCGGGATCGCTCTGGCGACCGTTTGTGCCCAGAAATATGGTGTGCCCATGGTTTTTGCCAAAAAGGCCAAGAGCGACAACATTGAAGGCGGCCTCTATCAGAGCGATATTTATTCCTATACGTATAAGAAAAAGGTCACGCTTCTGGTATCCCAGGATTGGATTACCCCTGCCGACCGGGTGCTGATCATCGACGATTTTATGGCCAACGGCGAAGCCATGCGAGGACTGTGCGACATTGTTTCCAAAGCCGGCGCCAGTCTTGTGGGCATCGGTGTCGCCGTGGAGAAGGGCTTCCAGCACGGCGGCGACCGGCTGCGGGAGGCAGGCTACAACCTCAGGTCCCTCGCTATCATCGAGCAGGCCGAAGCGGGCAATATCATTTTCCGCGACAGCCTTTGACTGGCCACAAAAACGGAGCTGCGTTTTAGCACAGCTCCGTTTTTTGCGTAAATTCCTGTTTCTTTCTTATATGTCCGGCTCCCAGCCATAAGTCCCGGGCTGCCAGGTGTTGTTATCCACTGTGCTGACCCAGTTTTTTCCGTCCCAAGTTACCTTGTCTCCTCGCTGATAGGGATTTGTGCTATCCGGCTGCACCCAAGGGCCGATGGGTGTGTCCTCCTGACCAGGCAGAATTTCTGCCCAGATAGAGGGTGCATCCGTAGGCGTCCAGGCCATTTGTGCATCGTGGCTTTGGAGACAGCGATACAGATTGCCATTGTAACGCACTCTATGCCCTGTGCTATAAGCGTTCGTCGCATTCCAAGCAGGGTACATCCATGCGGTATCCAGGGCAAGCTCGTCTGTTTGCAGACTCGCAGCCTGCTCTACCTGGTTTCGTAAGGTTATTGCTTCTGCTCTTGTCATGCTCCTGCACCTCCTGTAATGATTTCAAGTGCCTCCGCGTCGCTGATTTCTTCCGGGTGCGCAGGTTCGTCTGTCTCTCGATAGGTGTACTGGCAGGGAAACGTGTCCACAGCGCTGGCGTACCGATCACCTGTCTCCACCTGTTCCAGCATCCTTCCGGCATCAGACTCGTGCTTGATCAGTTCTTCGTTTCCGTGGTACGGATGTTCTACTCGGATCATGTTGTCACCTCACTCGCGGGATAGATATAGTCTTTGTAAGCTACCCAGTTGGTTTTTGAAATCCACTCAGAATATAGCGTACCGGGTACAATAATTTTGCAGCCGGCTGGCAGCTCTGAAATTGCGCTACTGCTTGCAAGCGAAGGAACTCTCGTTGCCGCACGGAAATCCAACGTTTTCAAGCTAAAGCACTTCGAAAACGCGGATGCATAAATATTTGACAGATTGTCACAAAGTGCAATCACTTCCTCCAATCTAAAGCACGAATATAAGACGCTGGTACTAATCGACCCTAAATTTCTTGGTAGTGTTATTTTCTTTATTCCATACAAATTGGTGAACGCACCCTCGTTCGTCGAAGTGATGTTTTCCGGTAATGTGACTCTCCTTAAAAGTTCATTAAAATAAATAGAATTTTTTCCCAAAAATGTTATTGTGTTCGGAATTGACAAGCTTTTCATAGAGTGGCAATATCCGCAAAAGAATGTTCCCCAGTGCGACAAAGAATGCGGCGCGGTAACATGCTTAAGCTTATAGGTGGCGTATATTGCATAGTCTCCAATCGAAGTCACTGTGTTAGGAATTGTTAGCTCTTCCAGCGAATGGCACATGTAGAGCGACCGCTTGCCAATTTGTGTAACGTTGCTTCCAAGAAAAATGCGCTTGTATAATCCTCTGGACGCGTCTGAGAGTGTCCCAAGCAATCCGGCTTCGAGTGCGGATTCTGTATCCGGAAGTGCTGTTCCGTCGCATTTTATGGTATATTCTCCATAGCTTGCATAGGTATGTGATGTTGCACTGTCTGTTGATCCATCTCCCCAGCTTTTTTGGCCGACCATGTTGCATGTGATTTCCAGTCCCGTTCTCTTGTTTAGAAGAATGTCAAATTCGCTCATGCCGCTAAGTGTGTCATATTCCACGCCGACGTCCATCTCTCTGTTGACTGCCTTCAGATCTGCCAGCGTCCAGTTCCAACCCTGTGCCACAAGGCGAGGATGATTGGTAGGAAGCGGCGGAAGCGCTGTTTTGTTCGCAAGCTCTTCCAGCGTCCATGCATACAGGATGGTGCCGTCGTAGTCGTAGAAGTTTATGTCGGAGCCGAGGTATTCCCCTACGGGGATGGCACGAATCTCATCCCCGTAGGTGGACAGCACGTCCGATGGGCTTCCGCCTTTTTCCTGGAGGGCGGCCTTAATGTCCGCCTTTGCTGCAGTAACGGCCTGTAGCTTTTGGGCAGTTGTTCCCATCAGATCACCTCCCCGTTAATGGCGTCCAGCACCGCGTCAATTGTTCCGATTGCCGCAGAAATTGCAGTATCCACATAAGCCTTGTTGGCTGCGTCTGCGTCGTTATTGGGATCTTCCAGGCCGGTGAGGATCACGTTGTTTGCGTCTGCGTCAGTGAGAAGGAGCGTTGCCGGTGTGCCGTAACCGGTATCGTCGCTTTCAAGGCGCACCGTGCTGTAGGGATTGTTGGTATAGCTGTTGATTTCAACCGCCGAGACGGTATCGCCTGGCTGCAGGGCCGTATCCGCATTGGAAAGGCTTGTCTGCACCGCACTGGCAAGATCACTTGCGGGGATACCCGTATTTGGTTTTTCGTATTTGTTTGCAATTGCGCCATCCACATACTGCTTATTCGCGGCGTCCAGATTATTGGCAGGGTTCGGTATCCGGATCGAGCCGTTTGCGTTGGTCAAAATAATACGGTCTGCAGTTTGCGCGCCTGTTCCCTGGAGCGCCACAAGTGACTCTTGGTTGCCGCTGCTATTGGCCGCATACACGCGGTGTGTGTACGACGAGCTGCCTGTGAATTTGTCCACCTTATTCCCAAGCGCATCCGCGATAGCACTGTTTCGCACCGGGTTTTGCGACTGGCTTGATAGCACAGAATCAATCTGGATTTCTCCGTTCGTTGACGTAAGGGATATGACCATGTGCTTAGAATTTCCGGCTGCATAGTCCAGCTTAAAGCGCTTCGCTGAATCAGAGACGAAGGCCTGCGTAAAATAGAATTTGCCTTCGTAGTTGTCGGAATTGTTATCCGGCTCCTCCTCAAATCCGGCCAGGTAATAGATATCATTGTCAATGTCGTTGCCGGATCCCTGCGGGTGGGTCAGCCGGAGCACGCATCCGGCTTTGTATGCTGCTACAATATCCAGATAGTCCTGGTCACAGGTAAAGGCTCCGTTTGTGCTGGTGATTGTAATGTCATACGCGTTGCCGGATGCACTGGCAGAACCGATTGGAATTGTGCGCACCGTAGCCGCGCCTGCTGCGGGAACGGTGCAAAGCATGTAGCAGGTGCTTCCCTCCGATTGGTACGGTGCGCCGGTAAATTCTACGCAGTTGCCCGATGCCAGCCGGGTCATTGGAAGGCATTTGCCGTCCAGCTCCAGCGATATCGTATGTCCTGCCTGCACAGCCGCCACAATCTGGGCAAAGCTCTGATCCAGCGTCACTGTGGCGTTTTGGTCGTCGGTCGGGGTAAGGGACAGCGCATGGACGTATAGGGGCGTACCGTCCTCCACCGCGTCCAGACGCTGCTGCAGCTGCGACAATGTCGAGCTATCCGAGTTTCCGGATGGCTCCGCGCCCGGCTCGACTCTGCCAAGGGCGCACCAGATTGTGGGCAGTACCAGTTGCGTAGCGCTTTCGCCATAGACGCCGACCATCACCGTTTTTCCCGCCAACGTGAGCACCTGGCTGGGCACTGCACAGGTGCCGTCTTCCCACTCGTCCTCCGGCACATCGACTGTGACCAGGCCATTTGAGAAGACGGCGGTTTTCTCCAGTCCCTCCCAGTCCTCAGAAAATTGGAAGGACACTCGCACAGCGCCTACCATCCCGGTGCTCAGAAGCTGCCGGTTGCCGGTCAAACGCAGCAGCGCCCTCTGGGCGTAGAGCTCCATGGGAGCCGACCCGGAAGACGCTGCGTATGGTGTAAAGTTGTTCTGCATTGTGATTCCTCCTTGTAAAATTTGTCCTCCATAGCTAGGAAGAAATCACAGGTTTGTAGCCCAAAAACGGGTAAAATGGAGCAGACGCAAAATGAAAATTTTGCACTGCCCCATTTTAGCCATATTGAACATTTTACGATATATCTGTATCTCTTGGTATGTAATGAATATGTAAAGGATCGTGGATATTATTGGGTGGTTTCGCTACTCTTGATTCCAAGCCATCAATGTGCTCGTTTAGACTGTCTTTTATCGTGTGCCACATTGGGTCGAGGACAAAGTCAATTCCTTCCCTTCGGGCATGCTTTGCTGCGGGTACAAAATCGCTGTCGCCAGCAATAAGGACGATTCTGTCCACCAACCTTTTTTGCGCTAAAGAAGCGATATCGAGACCAATTCTCATATCTACCCCTTTTTGCTGTATGTCAAGGTGAAAGTCATTTTGAGTTAAATCATCGACTGTGATTTCTTTTCTACAGAGTTTTTTAAGTGCATCCGAATTTAGCACATAGCCAGCGGAACTCTCTAATAACTCTCCCATTCTCAGCGCAAATTTTCTTTTATGCGTCAACTCTTTGAAAAAATCGTTCATCCATGAGAATAGTTCGCTTTTTTGCAAATTTACACTCTTATTTGTCAACGGATTGTATATGGTTTTTTCTGAGGGCCTACAGTCATAGTAAAAGATTCGATATAAACCATTTCCGTCGTCATTTTTATCAATGTGTCTCATGCAGTATTTTACCAATTCTTCCGCACGTTCCTTGGCACTTTTATCGCCGAAAAGATATTTCGCCTGTTTTCGATAAAAACCGCCATCCACAAGTATCGCAGTCTTCATATAGCACCTCAAAAAAATCTCGTGCTTCGTACCTTCCCGTATAGTGGGAGAACTACAACACGAGATTTACAATTACAATTATATTATATTCAGATCATCAAAAAAGTCAATACTATAAACAGAAAAGTATTTAAAAGAGCTAATTTTCAAAAAAGGCGTCATAGAGGGCGCGTATTGCGGCTTCGTAGTCTGCGCTGTCCACGCCGACGATGATATTGAGCTCGTCCGAGCCCTGGTCGATCATGCGGATGTTGATCCCGGCCTGTGCCAGGGCGGAGAAAAGCTTTGCGGCAATGCCCTTGCGGTGCACCATGCCGCGGCCCACGACAGCAATCATGGCCAGATCGTTTTCCACGAGAATGACGTCCGGGCTGACCGCGTCGCGGATTTCGCACAGGAGCTCTGTGCGGCAATCCCGAAGCTGAGCGGTGGGGACGACCACACAGACGGTGTCAATGCCGGTGGGCATGTGCTCGATGCTGATGCCCCGGCTGCAGAAGGGCGCAATTGCGCGGTGGACAAAGCCGGCAACCTCGTTCATCTGATCCTTCTCAATGTGGATGATGCTGAAGTCGCGCCTTCCTGCGATGCCGGTGATGGGCGGCGCTTCGATACCGGAGGCGTCCTTGAGGATGACGGTGCCGGGCTCCTCGGGCGCGTTGGTGTTGCGGATGCGAATGGGGATTCCGGCGGTGCGCACGGGGAAGATGGCGTCCTCATGGAGCACCGACGCGCCCATGTAGGCCAGCTCTCGCAGCTCCCGGTAGGTGATTTGGGCAATGGGCCTTGCCTCTGGGATCATTCGGGGATCGGTGGCCAGAATGCCGGAAACATCCGTCCAATTTTCATAGCAGTTGGCTCCGGTCGCCCTTGCAACCAAGGCCCCGGTGATATCGGAGCCACCGCGGGAGAAGGTGTGCACGCTGCCGTCCGGCAGACTGCCGTAGAAGCCGGGGATTACCGCGCCGGGAAGGTCCCGCAGTGCCTGCCCCAGGGCTTCATCCGTCCGCTGGGCGTCGAAGCTGCCGTCGGCGCGGAAAAACACGAAGTCCGCCGCGTCGAGGAAGGGCCGGTCTAAAAATTTTGCCATGAGCTTGGCGTTCAGGTATTCGCCCCGGCTGGCGCAGTAGTCCGCACCTGCGCCGTGCTCCATTTTTTCGGCGATTTCCTCTAAACCAAGGTCGATGTCGATCCCGAGCTCCCGGGCAATTTCCTGAAATCTTGCGCGGATTTCTGCCATGACCGGGGAAAACTCTGCCGTTCCCGCGCATCGGTTTGCCTGGTAGAGGAGGTCTGTGACCTTGGTATCCCCTGCATACCGGCGACCCGGCGCGGAGACAACCACATATCTTCGCAGGGGGTTGGCCTGGATGATTGCCGCCACCTTGCGGAACTGTCCGGCGTCGGCTAAGGAGCTGCCGCCAAATTTTACGGTGATATTTTCCATTGCTACTCCTAAAGAATCATGGATTGCATATTGTAGAGCCCCGGCGCCTGGGTGACGAGGAATTTGGCCGCATCCAGGCCGCCCTCGGCAAACAAGGCGCGGGTGTGGGACTCGTGGCGCAGGGTGATCGTCTGGGTGGGTGTGGACACCAGCACCTCGTGAATGCCCACGATTTCGCCCCGGCGCACGGCGTGGATGCCGATTTCGCCGGGCTTGCGGGGGCAGTGACCGGCGCGCCCCAGTTGGTTGGGCGCGTTTTCCCGCACCTCGCGGATGGCGTCGGCCAGCATCAGAGCGGTGCCACTGGGGGCGTCCAGCTTATGGCAGTGATGAGTTTCGACGATCTCAATATCCGCATTGGGGAAGACGCTGGCGGTCTTTTTTGCTAACGTGCAAAGCAGCGCCACGCCCACGGACATGTTGCCGCTGTGGAAGATCGGAATTTCTTTTGCCGCCCGGGTGATCATGGCCAGCTCCTCGGGCGTATGGCCGGTGGTGGCAATGACGGTTGGGATATGTTTTTCTGTGGCGAAGGCCAGCAGGGCAGCGGTGCCAAGGTGGTTGGAGAAGTCCAGAATCACGTCCGCGTCCGGGCAGGCGTCAAAGCTGGTCAAAATTTCCGGGGCATTTGCAAAGGGATCCACCGCAGCGGCCAGGGTCCAGTCCGGGGAGGCCTCGATCATCTGCCGCAGGACAACGCCCATGCGCCCGCAGGCGCCCGTGACAATTGCTCTCATACCTGCACACCCTGCTCGCGCATTTTCTCCAGCAGAACCTGGCGGTGAGGCTCCTCCATCGGTGTCAGGGGGAGGCGAAGGCTGTTCTCGCACCGGCCCATGGCTGCCATGGCGGCCTTGACAGGGATGGGATTGACCTCGCTGAACAGGGCGTTGATGAGAGGCAGATACTTGCACTGTAGCTGCGCCGCGCCTGCCACATCACCTGCGAAGAAGCGGTTGCAGATTTCCACTGTTTCCCGAGGCAGCACGTTGGAGAGCACTGAGATGCAGCCCAGGCCGCCCATGGAGAGGATGGGAACGATCTGGTCGTCGTTGCCGGAGTAGATGTCCATCCGGTCGCCCACGAGGGCGCGGGTGGCTACGACGGAAGAGATATCGCCGTTGGCTTCCTTGATGGCGGTGATATTCTCGTGCTCTGCCATCCGGAGGTAGGTTTCCGGGCGGATGTTGCAGCCGGTGCGGGAGGGTACATTGTAGACAATGATGGGCTTAGTGGAGGCGTCTGCGATGGCGTGGAACGAGGCCACGAGGCCGTTTTGGGTGGCCTTATTGTAGTAGGGCGTCACCACCAGCATAGCGTCCGCGCCCACCTCGCAAGCGTACCTTGTGAGGTCGATGGCGTAGGCGGTGTCGTTGCTGCCGGTGCCGGCAATGATGGGCACACGACCGGCGGCCCGCTCCACGGAGAAGCGGATGCATTCGCGGTGCTCTTCATCTGTGAGGGTGGGGCCTTCGCCGGAGGTGCCGCAGATGACAAGCGCCTGGATGCCGCTGTCGATCTGCCAATCGATCAGGCGACCCATGGCTGCATAATCTACCGTGCCGTCCCGGAAGGGAGTGATGAGGGCAGTGGCAATGCCCCGGAAAATGGGTTGTCTCATGATATAACCTCCATACATAAATTTCAGAAATCTCCGATGGACGCAAAAAAGAGCGTCCTTCGGGAAGGCCGCTCCTTAATATACATCAGCCTCCGCCGCGATTGCAGCAAAGGTGAATGCCAAAATGAAGCGATAGCCCTCCGCATGGTGAATGCGACAGTCCGGCAGCTATTAGTTTGCCGACCCAGCACAAGAGCGCCGCAGCCGCCCCTGCCTTCGGCACCGAGCGCCTTTCCCCCGCCCAACAGCCTGCGTGCCTTTGACGGATGGGGTACTGATCGCACAGTGCGCCTCTATCTGGAATAAAAATACCACGTTTTTTGAGAAATTACAAGGATTTTTTTGAGAAATGTCTGACAATCTTTTTGAATACGTAATTTTACCCTTTGTATAAAATACTCAAAGTCACGGAGAATTTGCGGTCATAGAATCTCCCCTCCCACCATAAACTGGAAGGGGAACGCCATACGGGCGGGGTCATGGTGGATTTTTGCGGTTGGAGGGATCTCATGGGAAAGGTGTTGCGTGTGCTGTTTGGACGCACGTCCCGGACGGTACTGTGTCTGCTGGTGCAGCTTGCGGCGCTGTGCGCTGTGCTGCGGCTATGCTCCGGGATGGGTGGAGTCTGGTTTCAGTGGGTCTTGCGGCTGATATCCTGGGTGCTGGTGGTGGTCATTGTCGCCGGCAGCAGGGAAGCGGGCTATAAGACAGCCTGGTGTATTGTGGTGTTGGCCCTGCCGGTTTTTGGCCTTCTGTGCTATATCCTCCTGGGTGGCAGCCAGAAGAACCAGCGGCTGCGGCAGCTCCACGGAACAGCCTGCGCCTATCTGGAGAAATACCTGCCGGATACCAACGCTACGCTGCTTGAGCTTCAAAGAGAGGCCCCTTCTGCCGGGGCACAGGCGCTGGCCATCACCCGCCTTGGAGGGTGCTCGGTCTACTATGGCGGAGAGGTACGCTGGTTCTCCGGGGGTGAGGCGTGTTTCAGCGCGATGCTGGAGGAGCTTCGAAACGCGGAGCGGAGCATTTGGCTGGAGTATTTCATCATCCGTCCCGGGGTCATGTGGGACTCCATTTTGATGATTCTGCGACAGAAGGCCGCCAGGGGCGTGGATGTGCGGGTAATTTATGACGATTTTGGCTGCCTTGCGGGGCTCAAACGCGGCTATCCCAACACCCTGCGGCGGATGAACATCCGCTGCTGTGTGTGCAATCCCTTCACGCCGGCCTTATCTGCCTGTATGGGCAACCGGGATCACCGCAAGCTGATGTTGATTGACGGCAAAATCTGCTATACCGGCGGCGTAAATCTCTCTGATGAATATATTGGCCTGCGCCAGCGCTGCGGGCATTGGAAGGACGGAGCGGTGCGACTGGAGGGGCAGGCGGTATATGCCTTCTCGGCGCTGTTTTTATCCATGTGGGAAGCGCTCAGTGGAGAAAAGCAGTCCGCGCCGCCAATTCCGCCGGAGAAGAACCGGGGCTACTGCTATATGGCGCCCTTCTGGGATTCGCCGCTCTATCCTGAGCCGGTGGGACGCAGTGCCATTGCCACCATGATCTGCCGGGCAGAGCGCAGCGTCTGGCTGATGACACCGTATTTTGTGCCCGACGAGGCCCTGTGCCACACCCTGTGTCTGGCAGCCAGCGCGGGGGTGGAGGTGCGCATCATCACCCCCGGCATCGGGGACAAGTGGTACACCCAGGCGCTGACCCGGGCGCATTACCCCAAGCTCTTAGAGGCGGGTGTGGAAATTTATGAGTATACCCCGGGCTTTCTTCACACGAAGGCCTGCTGCGCTGACGGCGTCACAGCGGTGGTGGGCACGGTCAATCTGGACTATCGCAGCTTTTATCTGCAATTTGAGAACGGCCTTTGGCTCTATGGCAAAAGTGCCGTTTCCCAAATTGCGGCGGATTTCACGCAGACCCTCACGAAATGTCGCAGGATTACCTCTGCCCAGGCAACAGAGGTAGCTTGGCCCAAAAAGGCGGGCAGAGCCATTTTGCGGCTGTTTGCCCCGCTGGTCTGATAAAAGAGAGCCCTCCTGCCGGTATAGAGCGAGGTCCGATTGGACAGACTCTTTCCGGAACAGGAGGGAATTTTATGGTAAAAGGTGTTTCCAGACAGGTCATCGTAGTGCGGCAGCCGGATACGAAGCTTTTTGAGCAGGCAATTTTTCTATTGCGGGAGGAGGCCCTCGGCCGGGAGGGCGTGACCGACCAGCAGGTGCTGAAGGAGGCCTGCCAGGTGGCGGATCAGTATGTCAAAAGCCGCACGCAGAGCACAAAAAAGCCCCGCCGTCCCCGTCTTTCCGGCGCTGCGTGTATGCTCTTAGGGGCGGCAGCCACGGGGTTTGTGTGGCTTTTAAGCCTGGTACTGTAGCTAATATGTGCGTATTTTTTTTGCCTTAGAGGGTGCCTCCAGTCCGACGCTGATCGATAAGGCGTGATCCACCAGCCGCATTTCACTCTTTGACAGGGCGCCCAGCTTGTAGATCAGCTTTCTTTGATCAATTGTCATGATCTGCTCCAGCATGACAACGGAGGTTCTGCCGGAAATTGTGACTGTCACATGGGTAGGCAGATACATCCGCTTTTGCTTGCTGGTGATCAGTGCAATAATGATCGTCGGGCTGTGTTTATTTCCGAGATTATTCTGGATGATAACGGCAGGACGATGGCCTCTTTGCTCGTGACCCGGGGTTTTTCCGATCGCTACAAAATATATGTCGCCGCGTTTGAGCGTAGATTTATCCTGAGGACTCATAGCTTTCTGCCTCCTAAGGTTTTTGCAGCCAGCGCAACCGCGCCTGATAAATTCCGGCTGCCTGGATTTTTAGGCGAGGTCGCGCTGCTGTATCACAACTAGCATGGCTATCTTGTATCAAAATGATGCAAAATTTTTGCCGCAAATTTTATCAACCTTTGGAAAAAAGAATAAAAACGACGCCCCTTACGATGCAGATCGTAAGGGGCGGCGCTTGATTTGTTGTATTTGAGGACGCTTACTCGCGTGCTCTTCTCTTGGCAAAGCAGTCGCTGCAGTATACGGGCTTGTCGGACTTGGGCTCGAAGGGAACCCGGGCCTCGCCGCCGCACTCTGCGCAGGTAGCGGTAAAGAATTCTCTGGGGCCGCGGGAAGCGTTCTTGCGTGCATCACGGCAGGTCTTGCAGCGCTTCGGCTCATTCTGGAAGCCGCGCTCTGCGTAGAATTCCTGATCGCCAGCAGAGAAAATGAATTCTTCGCCACATTCGACACATACTAAAGTCTTGTCTTCGTACATTTGATATTACCTCTCTTTTGGATGATAATGAATAACCCCAGAAAACACTCGAAAAAATGATTGATCGCAGGGGTACTATGCGAACGGCACTTGCCGTTATCGCCGTAGCGTGAACGCCGACGGGCGCCGACGTCTGAATGATGCAATCCCGTGATGTGAAAGCTTTTGCTTCCTCTCAAGCCGGGGATGGAAACCCGGTCGCCACTTCTTTGGGAGTCTAATATGTTGCGCAGGCCAAACCTGAGCTGCTTACCAAAAGAGAGTACTTGAAACGATACGGGGGCATTGGCAGCCGATGCTTCCCTCACCGGCCACGCGGGCGGCAAATCCGATACTTGCCGCCAAATGCGGATTGCAGCAGGGCGGGGTATCCCCTCCCTCCTGAAGAGTATATGAAAAATTCCTGTATTTGTCAATAGCTTCTGAAAAAAATTTCAGTTTTTTGCAGACTTTGTGCGGTTTCGACAAGAAATTAGGGGCTCATTTATAAATAATGTGTTGTCAGAACTGCATCTGGCCGCTTTCCTCGCAGGCGATGCCCAGATGCTCACAGGCAAGCTGGGTTACGCAGCGGCCTCTTGGGGTGCGGGTGAGGAAGCCGAGCTGCATCAGGTAGGGCTCATACACATCCTCCAGGGTGACGGCCTCCTCTCCCACCGTAGCGGCTAGGGTCTCTAAGCCTACGGGGCCGCCGCCGTAATTGCGGATAATGGTTTGCAGCATCCGGCGGTCGGTGCCATCGAGTCCCAGCCGGTCGATCTCCAGCCGGGACAGGGCATGATCCGCCGCGTCCTTGGTGATGACGCCATCGTAGCACACCTGGGCAAAGTCCCGCACCCGGCGCAGCATCCGGTTGGCAATGCGGGGGGTGCCCCGGCTGCGGGAGGCGATCTCCATTGCGCCGGCCGGGTCAATTTCCATGCCCAGGAGGGCGGCCGACCGGGTGACGATCCGGGCCAGCTCTGCGGGCGTGTAAAGCTCAAGCCGCAGGGACACGCCGAAGCGGTCGCGCAGGGGACTGGAGAGCTGCCCTGCCCGGGTCGTGGCGCCAATCAGGGTGAAGCGGGGCAGGTCGAGCCGGATGGAGTTGGCAGAAGGGCCTTTCCCCACGATGATGTCGATGGCATAGTCCTCCATGGCGGGGTAGAGAATCTCCTCCACCGCCCGGTTCAGGCGGTGGATTTCGTCGATGAACAGAATGTCACCGGGGCTCAGGTTGGTCAGCAGCGCTGCCAGATCTCCCGCCTTCTCGATGGCGGGACCGGAGGTGATGCGAATATTGACCCCCATCTCGTTGGCAATGATCCCGGCCAGGGTGGTTTTGCCAAGGCCCGGCGGGCCGTAGAGCAGCACATGGTCGAGCGATTCCCTGCGCCTGCGAGCGGCCTCAATGTAGACCGACAGGTTGCTTTTTGCCTTCTCCTGGCCGGTATAGTCCGAAAGGGAGCGCGGGCGGAGGGAAAATTCCCCCTCGTCCAATGGGGTAAGGCTGGTTGTCACCAGGGGCGCGTCAAAGCTTGGCTCGCTCTGTGTAAAATCAATGCTCATCTGCCTGCCTCCTTACCGCTGCATCATGGCGCGCAGGGCCTGCCGAACGATTTCTTCTGTGGACAGTCCCTCCGTTTGAATGCCCTTTATGGCTGCGCCGATCTCTGCCTGGGAATAGCCCAGCTCTCCGAGTGCAGCCATGGCCAGGGCCGCGTGGCTCTCGATTGTGGGCGCCACACCGCCGGATTGTGAAAAATCCAATTCTGTCGGTGCACCCAGCTTATCCTTAAGCTCTAAGAGCACTCGCTGCGCCATCTTTTTGCCCACGCCCTGGGCAAGCGTGAGTGACTTCTCGTCGCCGGTCATGACGGCCAGCGTGAGCCTGCTTGGCGGAAGCGAGGACAGAATCGACAGCGCTGCCTTCGGCCCCACACCGCTGACGCCCAGAAGCAGCTCAAAGCAGCGAAGCTCCTCCTTTGTCGCAAAGCCGAACAGCTCCACCGCGTCCTCCCGATAGCTTGTGTAGGTATAGAGTCGGGCGGGCTGATTGATCTGTAGCTGGGAAATCGTATGGGAGGTGGTACGGCAGGCATAGCCCACGCCGCCGCACTCCACCACCGCGAGAGCCTGCTCCAGCACAGTAATTGTACCGCTTAAATAGTAAAACATCTTATGTTCCTTCCTGAATTGGACTGTTACATCATTGCTTCAAGCACCCGGAAGAAGGCTGCCGGGTTGGCGTATTCCACCAGCTCCACGGGGCCGCCTTCGGTCAGATGGAGGGCTCCGTCGCTGTCCACAAGGGCGCGGCAGGGCCTTGTTTTTTCAAATACGGCCGGCTCCAGCAGGCCTGCCGCCGCCACGGCGTCATAGGGGATCGCACTCGTGCCGTCCCCGCAGCCGGTGCGCCGGGCAAGGGCCATCTGTGCGTGTACCAGGGCCTGCACGTTCGGGGGAAAGGGCGCAAGCGCGGCCTCGTCGAGGCGACAATCCCGCGCCGCCTCCAGGGGCAGCAGCGTGATGGGGCAGCCGCTTTGCAGTACCTCGTTTGCCGCCTCCGGGTCGCACCAGAAGTTGAACTCGGCAGCTTCCGTCCGATTTCCGCGGGCGATGGCCCCGCCCATGAGGACAATGCGCGCAGGGCGCACAGGGGACAGGCGCAGCATCTCGGCCACATTGGTCAATGGCGCGGTGGCAAGAAGGGTGATAGGCTCCCGGATGGCGGTCAGACGGTCTTGCAGGAAGCGGCCCGCCGCCATTTTTTTGCCCTGCCAATTGTCGCCGCCTTTGTGGACAGGGCCGCGTTCCCGGGCCAGGGCTTTGGCTGCACCCGCACACACCGGGATGTTCGTTCCTTCGTTTTTCAAAATTTCTTCTGCTTGCCTTGCCGCCTGTCCTGAGGAAAAGCCGCCAAAGCAGGTGGATACGCCCACGAGCGTATGGCCGCTGCGGCATAAAAGCTGCAGCGCAAGTGCGTCGTCCGGTCCGGCGTCGCAGTCCAATAGAAGATTCATAGGCCGCTCTCCCCAATCAGCCGGAGCTTTTCCTCCCGGCGAAGCTGCTTGACCTCCCACTCCCGGCGCATGGCCGCCTCGCGGGTGTCGAAGCGCTCGTAATAAGCCAGCGCTACCGGCCGATGGGCACGGGTGTATTTTCCGCCCCGGCCCTGCTGGTGGGCGCGAAGACGGCGGGAAAGATCGTTTGTCCAGCCGGTATAAAGGCTGCCGTCGCTGCAGCGCAGGATGTACATATAGTTGTCCATGAGAACTCTCCGTTGTATTTGTGGGGCTTGGGTGGTATGATAGAATGAACAAATTGATTTGGAGGCAGTAGGAATGACAGAACTTGACCTCATCGAGCAAAAGCTCGATTCCAAACAGATCTTCGACGGCCGCATCCTGCACGTTTATGACGATGAAGTCTTGCTTTCCAACGGCAAGGCGGCCTCCCGGGAGCTGATTCGCCACATTGGCGCGGTCTGCGTCATACCGGTCACCGACGATGGCCGCGTCATCGTGGAGCGGCAGTTTCGTTATCCTGTGGGCCGGGTGCTCACAGAGATTCCCGCAGGAAAGCTCGACGACCCGGACGAGGATCCTGCGCAGGCGGCCCGCCGGGAGCTGCGGGAGGAAACCGGCTATCAGGCGAAGGAGCTGATTTCCCTTGGCGTCTTCTATCCCGCAGCAGCCTATTCCGACGAAAAGATCCACATGTTCCTCGCCCGGGACTTGACCGCAGGGGAGCAGGCGCTGGATGCGGATGAATTTTTGCATGTGGAGGCCGTACCCCTGGAGGAATTGGTTGCCCAGGTGCTGGCCGGGAAGATTCCTGACCTCAAGACCCAGGCCGCCGTCCTGCGGGCGTACTGCATGGGCCTTGGTCAGTAAGCCCTTCGATGCTCGGCGCCGCGAGTTCGGTAGCACTTGCTGCAAAGTCTGCCTGGATGATGCAGGGGGAGCGCAGCGCCGCAGATTTTGCAGAAGCGAATGTTGTTGCGCAGGTTGTGGAGAAGGATCGTGTTGATTCGCTCGGCGATCCGCTCCCGCTCATCGTAGAGGGTATCGGCGTCGATTTTGCAGCCGAAGGAGCGGGCGAAGGAGTAATATAAATCTAGCTTCCGGCATTGCAGCTCTAGCTCCGGCAGGGTGTATTCGTCGGGTCTTCGCTCGGGCAGCTCTGGCGGCTCCAGCTCCTGCTCCAGTGTCCACATCTGCATCATGCGGAAAAAGAGCTGGTTCAGCTCGTCCTCTGTCTCGTCGAAGGGGACGGTGGCGGCCCGCAGCTCCTGTGCCTTGGTCAGCCGGAAGCCCTGCTCCCGCAGGCGGGAGATGATGGTCAGGTAGCGGCTCACATCCAGCCTCCGGTAGGGTTTGGGCGCGGGCATTTTGTTCCACACCTCCAGCACCTCCAGAAGGTCGAACGGGCCCTCCAGCACGTAGTCCGAAAACCCGGTGACCGCATACTGGATCGGCGGCACCACGCTTTCCAGGGCGGTGCGAATCTCCATAAGGTTTTGCATGGCGCCCACGTAGCCCTTGTCGTACATTCCAAAACGGCCGGCCCGTCCCGCAATCTGCTGCACCTCCTCCGGGCGCAGGGGGCGGCGCTCGATGCCGTCGAATTTCTCGGATTCCATGAAGATGACCCGCTGGATGGGCAGATTCAGTCCCATACCGATGGCGTCGGTGGAGACCACATAGCGCATCTGCCCCCGGAGAAAGCCCTCCATCTGCCGCCGGCGGGTGGCATAGGGCAGCGCACCGTAGATGATGGCGGGCCGCAGGCCCCGCTGGCGAAGATCCTCCGCCACACTCAGTACGCCGATCTTTGAGAAGGTAATCAGTGCGTCACCGGGCTGAAGCTGGTTGTAGTCCACGGTGCGCTCCATGCACACCAGGGGGGTCTTGCGTTCGTGGTGCACCAGCTCATAGGTGTCCGAGCAGCTTTCGATCAGTCGAATCAATAAATTTTTTGCCTGCGGGGCGGCGCACAGGTGGATTTCCTTTGCGCAGATGCCTAAAATCGCCCGGGTCCAGGCGTAGCCCCGCTGGGGATCGGCGATCATTTGGCATTCGTCGATGACAGCCACGTCGTAGTCTAATTGCAAATCCAGCTTTTCCGCCGTGGCGCAGATGTGGGTGTCACCTTCTTCCCAGTCCTCCTCCTCGCCGGTGCACAGGGCGCAGGCCACCCCTGCATTCAGGAGGGTTTCCTGCGCCTCCATAGCGAGCAAGCGCAGGGGGGCCAGATACACGCCGTTTCTTGCCCGCTTGAGCCGCTGAAATCCGGCATAGGTCTTGCCGGTGTTGGTGCCGCCGATGTGCACGATGAAATGGCGGCGCATGGCGCGGGCGGCGGGATATTCATCCTTGGGATTCAGGGCGACCAGAAGCTCCAAATTGTCCCGGATCGCCTGAGGGATATAGATGACGGAGTACAGATGCCCCAGGGGATGGGACAGCAGCTCCGCAATGGGAAAGCGGGGCATTTGCAGAAAATCGCGCACATTGGCCTCCGGCTGCGCGGTGCGGAAGGCCTCCAGCGACCGGGAAGCCACAGCGCAGAGCACATCGCAGTAGCGCTCTATTACGCGCTGGCTCAGAGGCGCGGCAGGATTGCTGCCCAGCCACACCCCGGCCATGGTAAATCGCCGCAGCACATCGACCAAGGTTTCTTCCTCATGCCGGTGCTCCAGAGACAGGAAGGCGGACAGATAGCTGCAGGCCTTGCCGGTGTGGAGATTCGTGCCGGGGTTCAGATGGCGAAGCTGATGGCAAATGGCGCTGTGATAATGCCGGGCAAGGAGAGATTCCTCTGTATCCGGGAGCGCCGCCGATGACCAGCAGCTCTGCAACAGCCCAAGCGCCTCATGAATTGCCAGCTCTGTCCGCTGCACGGCCAGGAAGGCGTCGGTGATGATGGGGGAAAACTGCTCGCTGCGCTCGACCCGGAGCACATCCTCCCGCCGCCAGGCGCGTGTCCGGTAGGTGCCAAGGGTGCGATAGGCAGGCTTGGGCAGCAGGGCCTTGATCTGCTCATAGGTCCAGCCGCGGCTCTCCAGCTGCTTCAGTGTCCAATATTGATGCGATTTTTTGCCGGGCACAGCTTCACCCCCCTTACATTTTTGTAGTAGTATATCACAAAACAGGGAAAAGAACAACCATTGCCTGCATGGTTGCAATTGGAATAACAATGTGCTACATTGTAGGTAATTTATAGGAAAGGAAATGAATTATGGAACTTTCTTCCAGAGAACTTGCCAAATATATTGATCACACTCTTCTAAAGCCCCAGGCCACGAGGGCGCAAATTCTCGCCCTGTGCGATGAGGCCAAGCGCTATGGCTTTGCCAGCGTCTGCGTGAACCCCTGCCATATCGAGACGGCCGCGAAGGCGCTGCGTGGCACAGAGGTCACCCCCTGCTGCGTCATTGGCTTCCCCCTTGGGGCGTCCACGCCGGAGACGAAGGCCTTCGAGGCGGCTGATGCGGTGTCCAAGGGCGCGAAGGAGATCGACATGGTGTTAAGTCTCGGCGCGGCCAGGGAGGGGCGCTGGGACGCAGTGGAGGACGACATTCGGGGCGTTGCCGGAGCCATCGACGGTCGGGCAAAGCTCAAGGTGATCATCGAGACCTGCCTGCTTACGGATGCAGAAAAGGTGCACGCCTGTCAGGCCGCCGTCCGGGCGGGTGCGGACTTTGTCAAGACCTCCACAGGCTTTTCCACCGCCGGCGCTACCATAGCGGATGTGGCCCTGATGCGCAAAACCGTAGGCCCGGATATTGGCGTAAAGGCGGCAGGCGGCGTGCGCACATATGAAGATGCCGTCGCCATGCTGGAAGCCGGAGCCAACCGCCTCGGCACCTCCGCCGGGGTGGCGATCATAGACGCAGCCCTTCAGATTGCATATTGACATGAGAAATTTGAAATTGTATAATTTATAATAGGTGGGTTGTACCCAAAGCTAGCAAGTTTTCGCATCAAAGTCCTTTAAAATTTGATTTCAGGAGGTGAAGATTCCATGCAAGCAAATGTAAACGTTTCTACAGAATTGTTGCATTGGGTTGTTGCGCACATCCGAATGGATCTCCTTCCTGGTAAAATAACGGAATACCTCAACACCTGGATTAGTGGCAAAAAAACGCCCACATTCAATCAAATTGAAACAGTTAGCAAGGCAACAGGCATCCCTCTTGGTTATTTCTTTTTGCAGACGCCGCCAATCGAGAATCTTGCATTGGTAGATTATCGAACAATCGACAGCGTGGAATTGAACAATCCGAGTCGCGACCTAATAAATACCATGCATGATATGGAGCAGGTACAAGACTGGATGCGCAATCAGCTTGTTTCCGAGGATACTGCTCCAGCTGAATTCGTAGGGGCAATGAAAAATGAATCCTCCCCGAAGATATTTGCACAGTATATTCGAGATATTTTAGAGCTTCGTATCAATTGGTTTGAGGCCTCTCGCACAGTCGAGCAATCCTTTCGTACAATTAGGACTGCAATCAGTAACGCCGGAATCACAGTAATGATGAGCGGCATTGTAGAAAATAATACCCGTCGGCCCCTGGACATCGATGAATTTCGTGCATTTGCACTAGTGGACGAATACGCCCCACTGATTTTCATTAACGCCAACGATTCTATCAATGGTAGGCTTTTTTCGTTACTTCATGAGGTAGCCCATATTTGTATCGGCGAAAATAGCCTGTTCAATGACCGATATAGTGTGGCTGGGCAGATAAGGAAAACCGAAACCTTATGCAATGCGGTTGCCGCCGAGCTGCTTGTTCCCCAAGCGGTTTTTCTTCCTGCTTGGGGGAAGACGCTAGAAAACGAAAGTGCAGAACAAGCGGTTGAGAATTTAGCGCAACACTTCAAATGCGGTACGACTGTCATTGCCCGCAGGGCACTTGACAATGGCGAAATTGATGCTTCCTTGTATCAAAAGATTGCACGAAACGCCGTACAAATCTATAACGAGAAACGCAAGCTGCAAAAAGAACGCGGCGAGGGTGGAGGGGATTACATCCAAACACTTGCAGGCCGAATAGATCACCGGTTCCTTCGTATGCTTGCAGGCAGCGTTAATGATGGCAAAACCCTGTTCTCTGATGCGTTTCGGCTAACGAATACAAACAGGTCCACATTTACAGAGCTAATTCATAAAGTGGGAGGCGGCGAAAGGTGAGGGAAGAAATTTTCCTGATAGATGCAAACTCATTGATTGCCCCTCATTCAAGCTACTACCCTTTTGATTTTGCGCCGGGTTTTTGGGAGCAAATAGAGAATCATATCAGATCGGGAAGGATTGCGATTCTTGATATGGTAAAGAATGAGATATTACAGGGCAAAGACAGGCTGAAGGAATGGATAGAATCCATAGAGATTGGAAAACTAATTGATCGAAGAGAGGCGGATATTCTTTCAAGCTACAGCGCAGTCCTTCAATATGTGCAAGGGAATCCCTGCTATAAATCTGCTGCACTTTCAGAGTGGTCACGAAATACGGTTGCCGATCCGTGGCTAATTTCTGCAGCAAAGGCATATGGATATACCCTGATTACATTTGAGGTGCCTAATGGTGGACTTAACAGAAGAAATCCAAGTAAAAATGCAAAAATTCCCGATGTTGCTGGTGAATTCGGAGTAAAGACCGAGAACCTTTTTTACATGATGCGAGAATTAAAATTCACGCTGCGCTGACACGAGTCGGGCATAACAAGTGAGAGAATTTGAAGGACATAAAGCTGCCGTCCGTTTTGGGGACGGATTCCATGTATTCCCCCGTGCGTTTGAAAAAATGCACGGGGATTTTTTATGCCGTTTCCGTTTCGACACAAGTTTTTTTCTACATCCTCTATACTGGAGGCAACTACCAAATATTGGAGGGGATCATTTGAACCTGACAAGCTTTTTGCAGGAGAAGCAGCTGACCGTCTGCCTGACCGGGGAGATCGACCACCACAGCGCCCGGGAGATTATGGAGGTTTTGGGCCGCAAGGTGGACAGCTATTTGCCTGCCAAATGTGTGCTGGACTACAACGAGGTCACGTTTATGGACTCCAGCGGGATTGCCATCGTGCTCTTTGCTCTGCGGCGAATGCGGGAGCTGGGGGGAACCTTGGAGCTTCGCAATATTATGCCCCAGCCCTACAAGGTCATGAAGGCCTCGGGGCTGGACAAGCTGATTGATTTAACAAGGAGATGAGAAAATGAAATTTGAAAATCAGGTGACGCTGGAATTCCCCAGCCATTCGCGCAACGAATCCTTTGCCCGAGGGGCGGTTGCGGTATTTGCCGCGCAGTTAGACCCCACCCTCGACGAGCTGAACGACATCAAGACTGCCGTGTCTGAGGCGGTGACCAACTGCATTGTACATGCCTATCCCGACACCATTGGGATCATTTCGGTGCGCCTTCGCATTTTGGAGGACAGTATGCTGGAAATCATGGTGAAGGATCGGGGCTGTGGCATCCCGGATATCGACCAGGCGCGCCAGCCTATGTTCACCACCGGAGGCGCCGAGCGTAGCGGCATGGGCTTCACCATTATGGAGAGCTTCATGACCCATATGCGGGTGACCTCTACCCCCGGGCGCGGAACGACGGTGTACCTTCGCCGGAGGATCGTCCGGAGAGGTCAGGCGTGACCGAGCTGATTGCCCGGGCGCAGGCGGGAGACAAGGCGGCCTCCGAGCAGCTCATTGTGGAAAATACCGGGCTGGTGTGGTCGGTGGCACGGCGGTTTTTTGGCAGGGGTGTGGATCCGGACGACCTGTATCAGCTCGGCTGTGTGGGCTTTTTGAAAGCGGTGCAGGGCTTCGATCTGGACTATGGCACCCAATTTTCCACCTATGCGGTGCCAAAAATTGCGGGAGAAATCCGTCGCTTCCTGCGCGACGACGGGGCAGTGAAGGTCAGTCGCAGCCTAAAAGAGCGCGCTGCCACCGTCAAGGCTGCCCGGCAGCGGCTGATGACCGCCCTGGATCGGGAGCCTACCCTGACAGAGCTATCCGACGCCACCGGCTTTACCCCGGAGGAAATCGCCTCCGCCGAGACCGCCACCAGCAGTGCCCAATCCCTGCAAAATCAGACCGGTGAGGAGGGCTTTTCTCTGGAGCAGGTGCTCTCCAGCGGAAATCCCGAGGAGGAGCTGATTGAACGCATTGCGCTGCGGCAGGCCATTGCCAGCCTTAGCGAGCGTGATCGCATGGTCATTGAGCTGCGCTATTTCCACGGCCTGACCCAGGAGCGAATCTCCCGCATGATTGGCGTCTCCCAGGTGCAGGTGAGTCGCATCGAAAAAAAGGCGCTATTGCAGCTTCGTCACTTTTTTTGAAAAGATGTATCGACAAATGCTCGGGCTTCCGTTAAAATAATAGTGAAAACAATGCTATTACAGGAGCCTGCTATGACGCAAGAACTTACAACCCGCTATCTTTCTGCCCGCAGGACGCTGATTGCCGGGCAGTTTTCCCATCTCAATGCCCGCCAGCAGGAGGCGGTGCTTCATACCGAGGGGCCGTCCCTTCTCCTGGCCGGAGCCGGAAGCGGAAAGACCACGGTGCTGATTCACCGCATTGCGAATCTGCTCTGGTTCGGTTCGGCCTTCGAGGCGGAGACGGTTCCATCCTGGCTTGGTGAGGAGGACGTGGCCCATCTGGAGGCCTGCGTCCGCGAAGGCTCCCTGACCCCCAGGGCGCGGGCCCTGTGCCAGGTGGACGCCCCCGCTCCCTGGAATATCATTGCCATCACCTTCACCAATAAGGCAGCGGGGGAGCTCAAGAGCCGCCTGGAGGAAATGCTGGGCGCCCAGGCACTGGACGTGTGGGCCATGACCTTCCATTCGGCCTGCTGCCGCATCCTGCGCCGGGATGGGGACAAGCGGGGCTATTCCAGCGGCTTCACCATCTATGATACGGCCGATTCCGAGCGGGTCATGAAGGATGTGCTCAGCGATATGGGCCTGGACGACAAATCCTTCCCCGCCAAGATGGTGCTGAACCAAATCTCCAAGGCAAAGGATCAGCTCATGCTGCCAGACGACTACGCCAAAATGGCAAAGGCAGCCGGAGATTTTCGCCTGGAACGCATTGCGCAGGCCTATGCCGACTATACCCGGCGGCTCAAGACTGCCAATGCCATGGATTTTGACGACCTGATTTTGGAGACAGTGCTTCTTTTGCAGGGCGATGCGCAGGTGCGCAGCTTCTACCAGAAGAAATTCCGCTATGTCCTCATCGACGAATATCAGGATACCAACCATTTGCAGGATCTGCTTGCCTCCTTGCTTGCCGGTCAGCACAAAAATATCTGCGTGGTGGGCGACGACGACCAGAGCATCTACCGCTTCCGGGGCGCGACGATTGAGAATATCCTTCGCTTCGAGGAGCAGTTCCCCGGCACAAGACTCATCCGGCTGGAGCAGAACTACCGCTCCACGAAGACCATTCTCCAGGCGGCCAATGCGGTCATCTCCCACAACCGGGGCCGCAAGGGAAAAATGCTCTGGACAGAAAACGACCGGGGCGCCCCGATTTGCTGCTATGAAGCCGCGAATCAGGATGATGAAGCAGCCTTTGTCGCACGTCGCATTCGGACGCTCCGGCGCTATGGCGACTGCGCTGTCCTCTATCGAAATAACGCCCAGTCCAACGCCATGGAGCAGGCGTTGAAGCGGCAGTCGGTGCCCTATCGCATCATTGGCGGCACCCGCTTCTTTGACCGGGCAGAGGTAAAGGACATGCTGGCCTATCTCTGGGTCATTCAGAATCCTTTGGACGACCTGCGGCTGCGGCGGATCATCAATGTCCCCGCCAGGGGCATTGGCCCCCGGACGCTCGAAATGGCGCAGCGTATCAGCGAGTCTGCCAATCTGCCCCTCTATCAGGTGTTAAGCGATCCCAAGTCCTATCCCGCCCTAGAGAAGGCGGCGGGGAAGCTCTCGGCCTTTTGCTCTCTCATTGCCCTGTGCACCAGCCTTCTGCATCAGATGCCGCTGCCGGATTTTTATGATGAGCTGCTCATCCGCAGCGGATATGTGGCGATGCTGGAGGCGAAGGACACACCGGACAATCGCGTCCGATTGGAAAACGTCCGTGAGCTTCGTTCGTCCATCATGAACTATGTGCAGAACGACCCCTCGCCGACGCTGGGCGGCTTCCTGGAAGAGATTGCCCTTTACACCGACATTGAGCAGTACGATGCCGGCACCGACGCGGTAGTGCTTATGACCATGCATGCGGCCAAGGGCATGGAATTTCCCAACGTGTTCCTGGTGGGCATGGAGGAGGGGCTGTTCCCCGGGATGCGCGCCATTGGCGACGAGGAGGCAATTGAGGAGGAGCGCAGGCTTTGCTATGTGGCCATCACCCGGGCAAAGAAGACCCTGACCCTCTGCCACGCCAGGCAGCGGATGCTCTATGGACATACCTCGGCCAATCCTCCCAGCCGCTTTCTCAACGAGCTGCCGCCGGATTGTCCCGTGGAGCGGGAATACGCGTCGGAGCTTGCTGGGCCCTATGGAAGCTTTGCATCATTTTCCCGGCCTGTGCCCCGGGTGATTCCCCTGGCAGCGGAGCCGATTAGGAAGAATACGCCGGAATTTCGGCAGGGGGACATGGTGTACCACGACGTCTTCGGAGTGGGGATGGTGCTGTCGGTTCTGCTGACCGGCGACGACGCCCTGCTGGAAATTGCCTTCGAGCAGCAGGGCACCAAGCGCCTGCTGGCGAATTATGCCAGCGCGCACATGAAAAAGAAATAGACGGCATACCCTCTACCGAGAGGGGTGAGGCCGATGCGGATCAAAAGACGAAGACGGATGGCAGGCTTGCTGCTGATTTTGGCCGTTCCGGCGCTGCTGGCCGTTGCATGGGCGCGGCTGCTGCCGACGGTAGAGACGCTGGCTGCCGCCCGGGTAGAGGACGAAGCCTCCGACCTGATTGCGAAGGCCATCACCGACCAGATGGAGAAGGACAACATCTCCTATGAGACCATTATCCGGCTGGAGAAGGATGCGGGGGGAAACCTTCTTGCTTTGCGGACCGATATGCACCAGCTCAACCGCCTGCGAAATGAGACCCTGGCGTTGGTCAATCAGCGAATTTTGGATTTTGGGGAGAGCGAATTGAGCATCCCCCTGGGAAATGTGCTGCTGCCTTCGCTCTTTTCCGGCCGTGGGCCGAGGCTTCCGGTGCGGGTGTTGAATGTCAGCAACGCTGACGCGGAGTTTACAAGCCAGTTTCAGGAGGCAGGCATCAATCAGACGCTGCACCAGATTACCCTGCAGGTGGCCATGAATGTGACGCTGCTCACCCCTGCCGGCACCCAGGAGCTTCGGGTGGACTCCGGCGTGGTGGTGGCGGAGACGATCCTGATCGGCCGGGTGCCGGATACCATGATCCATACCTCCGACGGAGGATGAGAAACGGAGAATGCCTATGGAACCCAAAGAAGAGATTGCTTCCCTGTGCCGGTTGCTGGAGGAAGCCAATCATCAATATTATGTGCTGGATGCGCCCACAATGCCGGACTACGAGTACGACCGGCTCCTGCGGCGCTTAGAGGAGCTGGAGGCCCGGTGGCCGCAGTATGCCAGCCCCACCTCCCCCACCCAGCGGGTTGGGGGCGAGGCGCTGCGCCAGTTTGAAAAATATTCCCATGCGGTTCCCTTGGAGAGCCTACAGGATGTGTTCTCCTTCGGGGAATTGGAGGAATTTGACGCCCGGGTGCGGCAGCAGGTGGGCGCGGAATACACCGTGGAGCCGAAAATTGACGGACTTTCCGTGGCTTTGGAGTATGTAAACGGCCAATTCGTGCGGGGCGCGACCCGGGGGGACGGCCAGACCGGCGAGGATGTGACCGCCAACCTGAAGACCATTCGCACGATTCCCATGCAGCTACCCGACGCACCCCCGAGGCTGATCGTCCGGGGAGAGGTGTTCATGCCCAAGGCGGTGTTCCATCAGCTCAATGCAGCCCGGGAGGCCGGGGGGGAGGCGCTCTTTGCCAATCCCCGCAACGCGGCGGCGGGCTCTTTGCGCCAGCTAGACCCCAAGCTCACCGCCCAGCGGCGGCTGGATATTCTGATCTTCAATTTGCAGCTATGCGAGGGAAGGGAGTTTTCCTCCCATGCCGAGACGCTCGACTATCTTCGCAGCCGACATTTTCGGGTGGTCCCCCACACGATTTGCACGCAAATGGGAGAAATTCAGGAGGAAATTGTAAGAATCGGGGAGCATCGGGACGAGTATCCCTACGACATTGACGGCGCGGTGATTAAGCTCAATTCCCTGGCTGAGCGTCAAAAGCTTGGCAGCACCGCGAAATTCCCCCGCTGGGCCTGTGCCTATAAGTATCCGCCGGAGGAAAAGGCCACGGAGCTTTTAGATATTGTGGTGCAGGTGGGACGCACCGGCGTGCTGACCCCCAAGGCCGTGCTGTCCCCGGTGCGGCTGGCAGGCACCACCGTGACCAGCGCCACGCTCCACAATCAGGACTTCATCACGCAGAAGGACATCCGCATCGGCGACACGGTGCGGGTGCGCAAGGCGGGAGAGATCATCCCGGAAATTCTGTGCGTGGAGAAGCGGGGGGAAGCTGCTGTGCCCTATTTCCTGCCGGATCGCTGCCCGGTGTGCGGCGCACCAACGGAGCGGGATCCGGATGGGGCAGCCACCCGCTGTACAGGTGCCCAGTGCCCTGCACAGCTCTCACGCACCCTACAGCACTTCGTCTCCCGGAACGCGATGGACATCGAGGGCCTGGGAGAAGCCATTGTGGAGGAGCTTTTGGCAAGAGGCTTGGTGCACTCTCCGGCGGATTTATATGAGCTTACACTGGAGCAGGTGGCAGGACTCTGGCAGAAGGGAGAAAAAGCACCTCAAAAGCTTCTTACTTCCATTGCCGAGAGCAAAAGCCGGGATTTGAGCCGCCTGATCTACGCCTTTGGCATCCGCCAGGTGGGAGAGAAGGCGGGAAAGCTCCTAAGCGCCCAGTTTGGCACCCTGGACAAGCTGATGGCGGCCACCCGGGAGGAGCTCATCGACCTTCGGGACATTGGCCCCGGTACGGCAGATTCTCTCATCCGGTGGTTCTCTGACCCGAATGCCAGGGAAATGATCGAGCGGCTTCGCAGGGCCGGGGTGAATTTTAATGCCCAGACCCAGGTGGAGGATACCCGCTTTGCGGGGAAAACCTTCGTCCTCACAGGGGCGCTGTCCCTCTTCACCCGGGAGGAAGCCACGGCGCAGATCGAGCGCTTCGGTGGCAAAGCCTCGTCCTCCGTGTCCAAGCGCACCAGCTTTGTGGTAGCGGGGGAGAACGCAGGCAGCAAGCTGCAAAAAGCCAACGCGCTGGGCGTTCCGGTGCTCTCTGAGGAGGAATTCCTGGCGCTGCTGAAATAAGGAAGCTATAAAAAAATCGCGCTGCAAAAGTCTGCAACGCGATTTTTTAGCAAGAGCAACGAACCGAGCGTGTCATCAAGTTTTTAACTGTATGTACATATGGTTGCGGCTATGTTATAATTTAAGAAGCGCGTGAAAGTTGAATGTTTCAGAGGATCAGTCAGGAGGAACAAAAGGAAATGGCATTGGAGAATAAATTGGGGATCACCGATTCTTCGGAGCTTGCAAGGGTAGAAGAACGGATCAGCAAGCAAAAAGCGCGTCTACTTTTTGAAACCGGTACACTTGATACGCTTGAGGTTGGCACGTGCAAAGGCTTGTCGGAGATTCACAGGTTCCTTTTTGGTGAAATCTATGATTTCGCGGGAGAAATACGCACGGTGAACCTGGCCAAGGGCGGGTTCCGGTTTGCCCCGCTCCTGTATCTGGATGCCGCGCTTGCAAGCATTGAGAAAATGCCGCAATCCACGTATGAGGAAATCGTAGAAAAGTATGTGGAAATGAACGTAGCGCACCCGTTCCGCGAGGGGAACGGCAGAAGTATGCGGATCTGGCTCGACGCCATTTTAAAAAAGGAATTGGGGCTTGTCGTCGATTGGAGCCGCGTGGATAAGAACGACTATTTGCTTGCGATGGAGCGCAGCCCAATCAAGGATACAGAAATCAAGGTGCTGCTGAAGGATGCGCTGACAGACCGCGTAAACGACCGTGACGTATACATGAAAGGCATTGACGCCAGCTATTCCTATGAGGGCTACAACGTGTATAAAACGGGAGATATTCCCGCGCAGGACGGAAAAACTAGCAAATTTGCAGAACCCCAAAGACCGGACGTGTAAAATTTAAAACGCGCATAGGTCAGAAAAACAGCATGGGAGGAACCGTTAGACTTCATAATGTTTGGCGATTTCGGCATTATACTCCTGCAAATCCTGACTTTTTGAAAACGCCATTCTAAAACTATCAACGATTTCTTTGCTCTTGCTGAAAATAAGAACCAAAGAGCTGTCCCACGGTACAATTTCAATCGATGCAAGCGCGTGTTGAATGGAAAGCGGATTCTTCCAGAAGCCCCCGTAGCCATCTGCTTTCGGAAGTGGATATTGCAAAATATCTTCTATCGGAATACGCTTGTCGAATCCCGAAAGAACGCCCCAAATCCATTGAGAATCATCCTGCGTCACGATTTTTGTCAGTGCTTCACCAGACAAAAAGTAATATTCAGGCGCAGGAACGGCAGCCGGCCATGTATTGAGTGCGTTCAATTCTTCGCTACGAGCGATAATATCAGTGTCTGTAATCAGCCAATTATAATCCATCTGTATGTGGTTTATTGCAGAGAAAACATCTTTAAGATAGGTATAATGGTGTTTGCTGTGTTCATCAATCGCGCCATAGATCATAGGATTCCCTCCAAGAATAAATTTTCCCATAGAAAGACAATAGGATTGCTATTGTTATAATAGCAATCCTACTTGGTACGCCGGAAGGGACTCGAACCCCCGACCTTCTGGTTCGTAGCCAGACACTCTATCCAACTGAGCTACCGGCGCATCTCACGCTATCGCGCCTAACTATACTAGCACACTGCGAAGGAAAATGCAAGCATTATTTTTAAAGCTTTTCAAAGATTCAGTTAGAAGAAAAGTTTAGAATCACCGTTGAAAGAAATCTCCAAATGCAGTAGAATATATCAAAAGGCAAGTGCATCGCGTTCTTTCGCAAAGGAGGCACATGATGGAAAAAACCGGCATTGCAGTGGCGGGCTCGCTGGTTGCCGACCTGACCTGTGAAATTGATACCTACCCCCGCCAGGGATTTCTGACCAATATCCGCGCCACGCACAGCGCTGTGGGCGGCACCGGTAATCTGATCCTCGACCTGGCCCGGCTGGATCACGCCCTCCCTGTGCAGGTCAGCGGTCTGGTCGGGGAGGATGCAAGCGGAGACATGATCCTGCGCACCTTGTCCCAGTATCCCAATATCGACGTGCGCAATGTCACCCGGCAGGGGACAAGCTCTGTGGATTATGTGATGGAGCCCCGGGACACCAAGCAGCGCACCTTCTTCTATCAGTCTGGCGCCAACGACGTCTATGACGGCTCCTATATTGCTTGGGATCTGCTCCATTCTCGAATTTTTCATCTGGAATATTTGCTCCTGATGCCAAGGATTGACGCGCCGGACGGGGAATACGGCACCCATGGAGCGCGAATTCTCCACGAGGCTCGAAGCCGAGGAATGCTGACCTCGATCGACATGGTTTCGGAGCACAGCAGCCGAGTGCCCGAGGTCGTGGGCGCCGCCCTGCGCTACACCGACTTCTGCACCATCAATGAGGCGGAGGCGGAGGCTGTCACGGGTATCCCGGTGACGGACGCACCCTCTGCCCGCCGGGCACTGGAGGCGCTAAAACGCCTGGGCGTAGCCCATTGGGCGGTCATTCACAGTCCGGCGTGGGGCTATGGCCTGGATTGCGGCAGCGGCGCGTTTGTTGCCGTGCCCAGCCTGCGTCTTCCTGCGGGCTTTATTCAGGGCACCACCGGCGCAGGGGACGCCTACTGCGCCGGCATCCTCTACGGCGCCTATACCGCCATGCCAATGGCAAAGGCCCTGGCATTTGCTTCGGCGGTAGCGGCCTGCTCCCTGTCCGGGCAGAATGGCACCGAGGGTGTGCCCAAGGCTGCGCAGGTTTGGAACCTCTATGAACAATATCATCCATAAGGAGACGGCAATATGAAACGAGTCCTTTTGATCCTATGTGCAGTGCTTGCGGTACTGCTGATTGTGCTGGCACTGCGGTATTTTGATGTAATCCCTCGTCCGATTCATGCCGAGCCTTTGCCTACGGTGGCACAGCCCCAGCCTCCGGCACCTCAGCCGGTATCGACGCCTGAGCCGCCCGCCCCGGATCCGGAGCCTCCGCTGGAGCAGGGAGAGCCTCTCACGTTCAACGGTCGGGAGCTTGCACCGGTGATTGTGGATGAGACGCTGTTTGCCTCTGCGGATGCGCTGGCCGCCGCCCTTGGCAGCGAATATTCTTTCCGGGATGACGTTGCGGAGTTTACCGGGCCGACCACTGCCCGCTTTACGGAAGGAGAGCGCAAGGCTGTGGTGGATGGACGCGACGAAAAATTCAAAAACAAGCCCTTTATCCGGGAGGAAACGCTCTATATTCCAGTGGAGGAGCTGGCCGAGGTGCTGGATTGTGGCGACTACACCGATTCCGAGACGGGGGATCGCTACCTGACGCCCGGCTGCGGAGATTGGGATATCCCGCCCGACCGCCGGGTGGCCGTCATGGAGTATCACGCGGTCAGCAACAATATGTGGGGCATCGAGGAGCTGTTTGTGGACCCGGCAGAAATGGAGCGCCAGCTTGCCTATCTGGTGGAGCACGACTATGATCCGATCTGGTTCGAGGATTTGCGGAATATTGATCAGTACGACAAGCCGGTCATCCTCACCTTTGACGATGGATACGACGACAATTATCTGGAGCTGCTGCCTCTTCTGGAGAAGTACCAGGTCAAGGCGACGGTGTTTGTGATCGTCAATCCGCTGGGTACAGGGCATTCGATGACGCAGGAGCAGGTACGGATGCTTTCGGAGTCCGGACTGGTGGCCATCGAAAGCCACGGCCTGACCCATCACGACATGGGCGCGATGGACGAGGAGGAAATCCGCTATGAGCTGGGCGAAAGCAAGCGAATCCTCACCGGGATCACGGGGAAGGAGCCTCTGGCTATGAGCTATCCCGAGGGAAAGTACAACCCTTCCATGCTGGAAATCTATCGGGAATACTACAAATTCGCCGTGAAGATGAACGGCCGAGCCTACAATACCTCCGATGAGCCGCTCCTGGCCGGCCGCTACTATGTTTCCCGCTATACCACCCTGGAGGAATTCGCTGCCATGCTGGAGGAAGCGCATGGCGAGGAATAAGGAGCATCTGCAATTTTCTGCATAAATAAACGGGACTATGGCAGCATGAAACTGCCACAGTCCCGTTATTTTATAGGAGTTATTCCGATGCTTGCCGGTCTTCGAGTCTGCGGAAGGCGCGGTAGGCGACGATGGCGATGCGAAGATCGCTCAGAAGCATGTGAATGCCGTCCGGTTCGTCCGTGATCCCGTTGATTAAGCCGAGATCAAGAATCTCCCGCATTTCCGGCTTTGCCCATTCCGGCAAATCCGCATACGTTTCGATATACTGGTCGCCCAGAGCGGCCAAAATTTGTGCTCTTGTCATTGTGTCAGAATCCTCCGGGGTTGTATGACGATAAACTTCGTTTCCCTTCTCATCAAACACGCGGTAGCCCGGCGGACAGGCCGCGATTGCGCGCTCCAGGGAGTAGTACGCGCCGAGCTGCCCCTTGGCGTCCTGCCACTGGAGGCGGATGCGGTAGAGCGGCTGTGTGGATGATAATTTCGTCTGTACATCCTGGCGGAAGGTGTCCATGGTATAGCTTAGACCGAGGCCGCGCCAAAGATGCTCCGGGTCGGCATGGCCGGAGGCAATGCCCTGGGCGGCGCCCTCGGCGTGGCTGAGAATGGCTGTCATCGGATCAAGGGCATAGTCCCGGCAGAGCTGGGCGAACAAATCCACTGCCGTTCGGTAGCAGCCCTCCGCCTGCGCGGTGGCAGCGGCCAAATCGGAGACAGTGAAGCTCGCTCCGCTGGTGTAGCGAATTTGGGCGGGCTCTGTCATTTCCACGCCCACATGGGTGTCGTTGGCTGCCCCGCCCGCGTGCCAGCCACGGAAATTCCATGGCATACATTGGTAGACAGTACCATCTGCCTGCAGCACGGCATGGACGGCGACGTCCTTGCCCGATTGATTCCACCCATCGGTAAATACCTTGGCATTTGGCTGTGGGGTGCCCACGCTGTGGAGCATCAGGCCAAGCGGCCCTCGATCCTGGAAGGTGGCATAGCGGCTGTCCGCCCTTGAAAGGTTATTTTGATAGCAGTCGTTTTTTGTGATAAATTGTTCAATCCGTTCCATTCTTTTCATCCTTTCCGAGCTGCTTTTTCAGTTGATGGACGCCGGTGGATGCGAGACCGGACACAATGCCGACGGCTGCTGCGGTGAGGGGCTCGTCGGCAGGAAAATCCGACATGAGATAAAGTCCTGCAATCCCCAGCGCAGCGCCCACAGAGCCTACGATACAGGGGATCCACCGAGCCGAAAGCTTCGTATTTTTTGCGATTTGGCCGGCCAGATAGCAGATCACAGTGATCCCGGCCACGCCTGCGATTCCAAAATCCATGGCCTACCTTGCCTTCCGTTCCAGGTTCTGTATCCTATGATGGATGACCTTGATTTGTTCCTCCACCACAGGCATCCGGCGGGCGAAGTTATTGTGCTCACGCACCTCGCGGGTCAGCTCCTCCAGCCGGGTATCGGTGATGGCCCGGGCCACATCCAGCTTTGCGCTCACCTCGTCGGTGGTGCGGCGGCTGCTGAACCAGGCGGTAAAGCAAACGCCGGCCAATGTTAGAAGGCCGGAAATGATGCTTACGATGATCTGAACCATATAAATCCTCCTTGCTTGGCAAATGTTCTTCCATAAGCAGCGCCAAATCCAAGGAAAACAGCACAAAAAAGGGCAACAGGGAGGTTAAAGAAGGCCGTATTGCCGCAAAAGCGCCTCCATTTGCGCCACGCGACTGTCCCAGGCACTTTGGCGGCCCAGCTCAATGCGGGCGGCGGTACGCGTCGGGGCCGTATCGGCGAGAGCTTCTTCGCAGGCCAGCAGAAATTCCTCCTTTGTGGCGGCAATATGAATGTCACGGGAGAATTGGAGAATCTGCTCGGGCTGGGGGGTGGATACGATGGGCTTGCCGGTGGCTAAGTATTCGAAGAACTTGAGGGGACTCACGTCCCGGCTCAGGTCGCTCTGGTCAAAAAGATTCAGGCACACATCGCAGTGGGCAAGGTAGGAAGGAAGCTGCTCGTTCGGCCGCAGGCCGAGAAAATGGCAATTTTCAAGGCGTCGAAGGGCCGAGAGGTCTACCCCCGCCACCTGCCGACCCAGGAAGACAAAGCGCCAGTCCGGCCGTGCCTTGGCGGCAAATTCTATGAAATCGTATGCAATACAGCCCTGGAGCGCCCCCACGAAGCAGAAGACCGGCCCGTCACCTGCCGGGAAATCCTCTGGCATTGGCTGGGGCTGGGAAGCGGCGAAAAACCGCTCGAAGTTTGCCCCGTTGGGAATGAAGGTTGCCTTGGGATTGACGGTCTGCAGGCGTTCACAAAGGCTCTTGGCTGTGGCGAACACCAGGTCGGCCTTTTCCGCCAGCTCCAGCTCCATTGTGTCCACCAGGGCGGGATTCATCAGTCCGCCGTAGGCCGAGTGCCGATCCACGCAGTCATAGACCAGGCCGCTGTGGTCAAGCTTTGCCACAGCGTCCGCTGCCGTGGGGGAGTAGACCCAGAGAAGCGGGGAATGAAATCCGTGGGCGCGGCATTTTTTGTTGACATAACGTGCAATCCTTCTCTGATTCCAGCGGTTCATTAGGCGGAATTTTTGGAAGAAGGGCAGCACCGGCGGCAGCGCATAGACGGTGATATTGTCCTGCACCTTCTCGCCGGGATGCTTCCAGGCAGACAGCTTGGCGCGGGCATTTTTATCCTTCAGAGGGGCAATATAGGTCACAGGTGGGTCGAAATAGAGAATCTCCGCATCCGAAAGGCGGCGCATCACCTGCTGCTTGCGGGTGGGGATGGGGTACCAGGGGGAGGTTGAGAGGCAGATGATTTGCTTCATATCAGTTTTCCAGAGCCTTTCGTGCAAATTCCGCGTTCTGGCGGGCTAGGGTGCGCATTTTTTCTGTGAGATCCGGGTTCGCGGAGGCGCCGGACAGAGCAGTTTCCAGCATGGCGATGAGCTGGGCGGCATCGAGCTCCGATAAGTTTACATAATTTTTTTGCTGCATATAATCCAGGAAGCCCTTGACCTTCGGGTCGTATACCACGCCCGCCAAGGGCACCCCTTGTCCCGCAGCGAACACCAAAGCGTGCAGCCGCAGGGAAACCACCGCCTCCATCCGGCCGATGAGGGTCAGGATGGTGTCAGCGTCGCCGGTGGCCGCGATTTGCAGGCAGGGGCAGGAGAGCCGGGCAGCGAGCTTGGCTGTGATGGGGACATCAGGCTTCGGTTCCAGGGCGAAGAGCACAGGAATCAAGCCATGGGTTCGGTAGGCATATTCGGCGCAATCGGCAAAGTCCTGCAAATGTGCCTCCATCCCGGGCCAGGGCCGGGGGGCAAACATCACATATTTTTTCTCCGGCTCCAGGCCCAGAGATCGCGCGATGGCTGCCGCCGTCTCTTTTCTCGGGGGAGACAGCAGCAGGGCGGGATCGGCCGTCAGGTGGAGGTTCGGATGGGAGATGCCCATGCGACGCAGCTCCCCGACGGAGTCCGGGTCCCGGAGGGTGATGGTATCGACGCAGCGGCAGATGGTGCGCTTTGTCATTCGGCGGCTAAAGCGACCGTGCACCGGGCCAATGCCGCAGCCGTACATCATCACGAGGTTGCCCGCACTGTGGGCGCGGGAGATGTTGTTCAGGTAGTACAGAAGGGAGCGGGCGCTGGTGACATTCTGAATGAGCGTACCGCCACCGGAGAGGTACAGCCTGGTTTTTCGCATAATGGATCGGTATTTTGGGACATTGAAGGTATGGCAGGCGCCAATGCGGTAGGTGAGCTTTGTCTCCTTGGGATGGCGAGATAGGGCGTAGATGGGCAGCTCCGGGTCAAGCTCACGCATCTGGCGGACGATGGCCCGCAGGATGGCGTCGTCGCCGGCGTTGTGCTTGCCGTAGGCGCCGCAGATCAGCACGCCGTCGCGTTCACGCGCTTTCCGCTGCTGGCGGCGCAGAATGGTGCGGTAAATTTCCTCCTGGCATTTGACCGTGGCCTCCACAGAAAAGCAGGCCTTCGTTTTCTCAAAGAGCTTTTGGCCAAATTCCTTGCGCAGGGTGTCATCCCCGGCCAGCAGAAGCATATGCCGGGCCAGGGCCTCCACATCCTGGGCCGGGAAGAGAAGACCATTTTCCCCGTCGTCGATGAGGTAAGGGATACCGCCCACCCGGGAGGCGATGGTGGCGCAGCCCATCCGTGCCCCCTCTGTCAAGGCATAGGGGAAGGTCTCGGACAGGGAGGTGAGCATATTCACGTCGATGGCGTTGTAGAAGCTGTCCACATCGGTGATCCACCCGGCAAAGAGCACACTATGCGCCGGGCACAGCTCCCTGGCCAAAGCCTGCACCTCCTGGGCCTGCTCCCCATCTCCGGCGATGACCAACCGGGCAGAGGGATAGGTTGCCACCGTCTTGGCGAAGGCCCGCACCAGGGTTCCCATGTCCTTCACCGGGGAAATGCGGGCGGCAATGCCGAACACCACGCTGTTCTCCTCGTATTGCAGGCCGATGTCGCTGAAATATTTCTCCCGGGGCATCGGGTTGCGGGGTGTGGAGAAATCCACGCCGTTGTAGATGGCGAACATCCGCTGGGGATCAAAATTCCTGCGGATCAAAAGCTCTGCCATGGCCTCGGACACGCCGATATAGTAGTCGAGAAAGCGCAGGGCGATGGTGTTGATGGTGCCAAAGGTCAGGCGGTGGAAGGGCCTGCCCAGGTAGTCCAGCCGATAGTCGCTGTGGACGGTCGTGACCACCGGCTTTTGCGTCATGCGGCGGAGGATGGCGCCCATCATGTTGGCGCGGGAGCCGTGGCAGTGGATCAGCTCATAGCCCTCGGCGGCGATCAGCTCGGCGATGGTGCGGCAGTCGGCCAGGGGGTTGCGGGATTTGATGATCCGGGTGGCAATGCCCATTGCCTGGGCCTCCTGAGAAAATTCCCCCTCCATAAAGCAAATGAGCTGCACGCTATGGGACTGGCTCAGACCCTGCAGAAGGGACAGCACGTGGGTTTTTGCGCCGCCCACATCGCCGCCGGAAATAAGATGAATGATTTTCATGACCTTCGCTCCTGACAATTGACACTTTTCTTCTTGCGTGTTGTCGAAAAATCAGCTACAATAACATATTAGTTGCATGACTACTATTATATCTCATTTTTCCCGCAGAAGCAAACCTCTTTTCTGCGGCAACGGAACTAAAGGAGGCTCCTATGAAGCTTGTGGACAAGAACGGAAAACTGTTTAAGAAATTCAACCTGGTGGATGCAATCGTGCTTCTTCTGGCGGTGGTGATTCTGGCGGCCCTTGGCTGGAAGGTTGTTGGCAGCGGCCTCAGTGCTGCCCAGGAACGCAAGGAGGCTGCGCTGGCCAAGGCCTATGGCAGCTCTCCCCATCTGGTATACGAAGTGGTATGCAGGGACGTGCCGGAGGAGGTTGCCGCATCCTTCGAGGAGCAGATGACGCTTCCCCAGGCAGACCGTCAGCTCATGAGCAACGCCACGCCTGTGGAGGGCTATATTACCGCCTGCAGCTACGAGCCCCAGGAAGAGGAAGGCTTGTGCACGGTGTATTTTACCATGGAGACGGTGCTGGTGGATAAGGAGGGCATTTACTCCGTAGGCTCCCAGGAGGTGCGCATCGGCAAGTCTCACATCGTGAAGACCTACAATATCGAAACCACCGGCTGTGTATACGCCATGGAGGTCACAGGCAATGACTGATGCACGGAATAAGCTCCGGGCAGCCTACGGCAGCAGCTTCCTCTACCGCTTCCTGGCCTTTTGGCGCAAAAGCTGGGAGAGCTCCCGCTTTTATGCGCTGCTGGCATGGCTTCTGTCCCGGCCGGAGCTGGGGCAGGATTCCCGGGTGCGCCGCTGTCTTGACCGGTGCAATGCCCGCCTGAGTCGGGGTGATACCCTCAACCGCGCCATAGATGAAAGCTGCCTGAGGCGTATTTGGGCGGCCATTTGCCGCACCGGGCGGGACAGCCGCCTGTTGGGCTGGGTTTTCCGCGAGGGTATCACCGGCGTGCTGGTGCTGCTTCTGGCGCTCTATACCCCCATCGACTATCTGCTGCGGGATGTGTTTTCCATTCCGGTGATTTCCTCCGGGTGGGATGAAGCGCTGCTGCTTCTGACCCTTTTGTGGGTTGCGCTTCAGCGGGTTCGGCAACGTCCGGCCCTTCGAGCATCGGTTTCCCCGTTGGATCTGCCGGTGGCGCAGTTTTTGGCAATCTGCGTTGCGCTGTTCCTTGTGCAGCTTCGACTGGTGGCAATCAATATTGCGGGCCTACGGGCGACGGTGCAGTATATCCTCTGGTTCTTCCTTGCCACGAGGCTCCTGCAGTCGGAGCGGCAATGCCGGATGCTTTATTGCGTGATGGTAGCGGTGGCCTCGGTCATTGCCCTGCACGGCATCTATCAGTTCATTGTGGCCGCGCCCATCCCCTCCAACTGGGTGGATCAGGCGGAAACCGCGGTGCGCACCCGCGTGTATTCCATCTTCGGCAGCCCCAATATCATGGGCGATTTCATGGTCCTATTTGCCCCTATGACGGCGGCGCTGGCCTATACCTTTAAAAACCGCATTGCCCGGCTGGTGTGCTGGTTTTTCACCTTCACCATGTGCTTCTCCTGCCTGTTCACGATGTCCCGAGGCGCGTGGGTTGCACTGGCGGTGGCGATTCTCGTGTTTGCCCTGCTGGTGGATCGTAGACTGATCGTGCTCATGGTGGCGGCCTTTGTGTGCGCCCTGTTCCTGCCCTTTGTGGCCAACCGCATTGGCTATCTTTTCACCGCTGAATACGCCGAGAGCACTGCCCGGGGCGGTCGTGCTGTTCGCTGGGCACAGACCATGGCTTACCTCAATACCGGCAATCCGGCCCTTGGCCTTGGCTTCGGGATGTTCGGTGGCGCAGTGGCCATGCAAAATCCGGTATCGCCCTGGATGAAATATTTCTATACCGATAATTATTATATCAAGATCTTGGCAGAAAACGGCTATGTTGGCCTTGTCAGCTTCTGCATGATGATGGCAGGCGTCCTGTGGACAGGCCTTCGGGGCTGGTTCCGCCAGCGAAAAACGGTGTGCGCACCAATGTGCGCAGGAATGCTGTCGGGCTTGAGCGGGGTGCTGGTGCACTGCTATTTCGAGAACATTTTCGAGGAGCCCTACATGGCGGTGTGCTTTTGGACCATTGCGGCCATGATGATGTACCTCGGCTTTATCCGGGACATGTAACACAGGGGATAACACAGGGGACGGTTCTCTGTGTCGTA
>JAZLFG010000050.1:0-3042 GCA_045615685.1 Faecousia sp. | reverse complement strand
CCGAATCTCGGAAATGAGATTCGGCGCCCTCTTCTGGCTATATTAGGTGCATATCGGCGGGCAGCTCTTTCACGAATGTGAAAGTCGCGCAGCTGCCTGCCGTATGCGATTGGAGGAATCAATAGGTCAGACCGAAGCCGGATACGTAGTAGTTGCTGCCATCGAAGTAGGCATAGCTGCCGCCGTTGACATTTGCCAGGACTGCGGGATCGATGTACTGATCCTTGTCGTAGCCGGGAACGTCATTCGGAGAAGCGCAGATCTCAGCAATGGTGCCGTCTTCCAGCTCCACGCCAAAGGTCAGGGCAATGACATCCTCGGAGGAGACCATGGTCATAGCCAGCTTGCCGGTAGGAGCGTATACGCCGGTAAGCACATCCAGCTGGGCATTGTAAGCATTCTTGATGCTCACAGCGGAGGTGGTGTAGTTCACGGTCAGAGCGTCGCAGTAGGGCTCAAGGTTGTCCAGAATCCAGGGAGAGGTAGCCACGATTGTCGCTACGACCTTGCCGCCATTGGCATGCACGGTATCGGCAATCTTGGCAATATTCTTGACACCCTCCAGGGTGGTTACACTGACCTTCTCGCCGGTCTTGTTCTGGGAACCGACGCTGCCGAGAATACCGCCGCTCAGTGCTTCACGCTCGTCTACCTCGAACTCCTCTACCAGGGAGAGGATACCCTCAGAAGCACCTGCACCCATGGCAACAGTGGCATTGGGAGCAACATACAGATAGGCGATGTCTGCCTTGTCAGCATTCTTGGCAATCTCGAAGCCGCGAGCCTCAAACAGCTCCTGCAGAGCTTCCACAACTGCTTCGTCAGCACCCTTTCCAGTAAAGGAAGCAATGTAAACCTTCTTGCCCTCAGCGGACATCGGGAGCGTGTTTTCACTGTTTTTCAGCAGGACGACAGCCTTCTGATGCAGGGCATATGCCTGCTCATAAGCGGTCTCGATGTTGGTAGCACGAACGGTGTCCGCAGCCTCATAATCCAGATAGGGGTTGTCGAAGCGGCCCTGCTGGATGTAGGAAGTAGCGCGGTTGATGTTGGCGCGATCCAGATCGGCCTTGGCCAGAACGCCGGTATTGACAGCCTCGATGATGTAATCGGTATGCAGACCAGCACCGATAGCGTCGATACCGGAAGCGATCATCTGGGCATACTGTTCCATGGGGCTCAACTCTTCTACGCCATAAAGCTGGGTGCTGATGGAGTCGGAGTTTACATAGCCGTCAAAGCCCATCACATCACGCAGCAGGGTGGTGATGATTTCGGAGTTGTACGCAGAGGCCAATTCCTTGACTTCGAATTCATATCCGCGGTAAGTCTGCGTTGCACTGCGGGCGTCCTTCGCATCGCGGGAGTAGCAGGGCATGATGGAGCCTGCGCCTGCATCGATGGCAGCCTGGAAGGCAACCAGCTGATACTTCTCCAGAGAGCCTGCGGTGGGATACAGACGCCACTGGCCCTGAGCACTATGAGATTCAAAGCCGTTTTCTGCTGCACCGTCACCGGGGAAGTGCTTCACGGACAGGGCCACAGCACCGGGCTTCATGCCGCCCTCGCCCACCTGGTAACCCTTGACCAGGGCATCGATGATGCCAGCAGTCACTTCAGGACGCTCACCGTAGGTGGTGTTGTTGCGGGGCCAGCGGGGATCGGAGGCCAGGTCAATCTGGGGGCCATACATGGCGTTGATACCCTCGGAAACCCACATCTGGCGGTCAATTTCCGCATATTCGCGAATGGCGTCGAAATTGCCGTCTCCCTGCACGGCTGCAGCCATGCCCTGGCTGTCCGGGAAGCCAGCGGAAATGGGGTTGGAAATCAGCGTGGCAGGAATCGCAGGAATGCCGCGCAGGGCTGCATCTGCTTCGGACATCTCGGTCACGATGTTGTTGAGCAGGGCAACGGTGGAGGCTTCATTGTTCAGGCCACCACGGTATACTGCCTGCTTGATCTTCTGGTTGTCAATAATCCAGCTGTCAAGGCTGGCCCAGCCTTCCGCATAGGCAGATTCGGAGACCTCTCCCTCGGGGAGCATCTTCAGGATCGCGCCAGGGTTAATGGTGCCGTCCTCGTTCTTGGCATCAGCGAGCTTTTGAACATTGGGATTGGTGCGCAGAGAGTTGATAGCGAAACCTGCCTGATCTTCCAGAGGCAGTTCAGCGACCAATGCGGTGGCACGGGTCTTGGCATCTTCACGCCAATCTTCGAACACGTCCAGTTCCTTGTTGTTGTTCAGGTCCTTGAAGTACAGGCCGTCCTTCACGATGACACCCACGGTGGTCACACCGATCGTGGGGCCGTTTTCGTTTTCATAGAACACGGGTTCCATGTAGGTGACCTTGGGATCCACCTCGTTGGGATCATAGGGAGCGGGAATGTAGTTGTCTCCCTCCGCCAAGGCGGCGGGTAACATAGAGGCAACCAGGGCCAGCGCGGCAATCAGGCTGACAATTCGTTTCATGGATATTCTCCTTTCTTTTTCTCAGCTGGACATCTTTTGCGCGATCAAAAATGAAAACCAGCCAAATTTACAAGTTATTTATAAAGGTTCCGTAGCCAACAAAATTGTAGCACAGCCGTTAAGAAGATGTGGCGATTTAGCATGAATCGTGTTTTTAGCAGAATGAATCGAGGATCACAAAAAGAAAAGGGGCACAGACATCATTTTGCACAAAAGATGTCTGCGCCTCAAATCTGTAATTATATTGCCGTTAAGGAAGCTCTGATTAGATCTCCATGCGTCATAAACGCACCACGATAAATAAAAGCTTTCGTGCATGGGAATTGGTACATTTTTAATTTTAGGCAGCCTCTAAAAACTGCTTTTTGTAGTTTTGACCGGATCTTTTGCTCCAGCAATGCGCATTGAAAAGTCCGCAATTCATACAGTATTCCAACTTTCCAATCCTTTTTCCGGAACAAAATCTCTCAGTCAAAACCGCAAAAACAGTTTTTAGAGGTTGCCTTTAGTAAAACATAACATTTTTTTGAAAGAAAACGGATTGCCGCGTCGCTTCGCTCCTCGCAATG
>JAZLFG010000049.1:0-29998 GCA_045615685.1 Faecousia sp. | reverse complement strand
GCACCAGCCGGATCAGCAGCACACGGATATTGATCGCATGAATGTGGGTGCGAAGTGTACCAAGGGTCTTTCGCATAGAGATCCTCCTATGATAATAACAAAAAACCGCGACAGCAGCCTGTCACGGCCTTGCGTTCTGCTCCCCCCTCTGGGACACAAACCCGGTATGCAGCGCGAGGTGTTCTTCCAGCCGAGGGAAAGACAGGAATCTGGCAAAAAATGGATCATAAAAATACGCTTTTTACAGTCTTCTAAATCATAGCAGGTTTTCAAAAAAAGTCAAGCCCCCGACGGCATTTGCGCCGGTTGGGGGCTTATGATTAGAAAAAATCCTCCGGTTCGTATGCCTCAACAGATTTCCTGCGAGGATTATTGTTGCGGCCCACCTCGTGATCGTAGGAATCATCAGAAACGGGATGGGGCGCAGGGGACGGACTCGGCTTTTTAGCAGAAGCTTGCCCCAAGGGTTCCCCTCTGCCAATAGCCAGCACCTCCAAAAGGTATTCGCGGAATTTATCAGGCTGCCGGGGTATGGGTTTCTTTCCCTGGTCAAAAAAGGCACATTCCACCAGCTTCAGGCCATCGAAAGCGAGGCTGAAGGATTTCCCCACCCCAAGCGCCTCGGCATAGAGGAGCGTCTTGTAGTAGTATTGAGGATCCGCTTTCAGTAACTGTTTGGCGTTGTCAGAGGAGAGGGTACGAAGATACCGCCGCAAGCTCAGAAGGTCGGTGAGAATTTCTGCCCCATTTTTCTTCCGCTTAGGACCGGATAAAAGCACAAGCTCGGTCAAAGCCGAAATCAGCACCGCCAGCAAAAGCGGCCCGCCATGTCCCGTGATGTGCCAGGCCACCGCAACGACCGCCAGGCAGATCATCAGCCATACAACCGCCTTTTTACGCCGACGCAGTGGCAGGTGGCGCAGCGCGTATTGCAGCACCAAGCCCCATAATACCCCTGCCAGCGCAATTGAGGCCAGCACCAGAATCCTCAGATGCATACTCGGCAGCACCCAATCTCCGCACGACAGGGCAGCAAACCCACAGAAGAGCACGGCAAAGGTGCGCAGGAGCGCCGGGTGACCGTGCTTTTTCTCGTACAGGCGACTATTCCAGTAGTTTTTCGCAATCTTATTGGCCTTTTTCCGAGTGGCGATCCAGGAGTTTGAGCTGGTAGAAACATCAGAAACGTGGGCAAAGAGCCGATGGAAGATTGCCTGCTCATAGGCGCTTCGCTCGTTGCCCATGGGGATCATGCGGCTGAGCATGACCCTGCCGCCCCGCAGACGGGTGATCCGGATATAGCCATTCGCTGCCCAGCCCAGCGCCATCAGGGAAAGGTCGGGCTTCTGTCCTGCCAACATCAGCATTCCAGCCACGCCGGGCTCCACCCCCATGGGCGGCCCGGGTCGAGGTCGAATCTTAGGCCGGGAAAACCGCAGCGCCCGCCACCAGTATAGAAAGCCGAGGAGTACAAGCAGGCTCATGGCAATCCGGTCGAAAAGCAAAGTTCTTCCCGCCACATTGTGGAGGATAAAATAGTCCGGCTCCGTCTCCAGCTTCAGGTCGAGGGTCTCTCCGGCAAGCAGAGTCTCAGTCGTGGAGGCGGTCAGGCAGCCTTCATCGGTGACGCGGATGGTGAGATAATTGTCAATGCCGTCGGCATAATAGCCGCTGGAAAATTCCGGTATGGCTTCAAAGGAAGCAGGCATCTGCACCTTTAGGGAAAAATGCGCAATATCCGCATCCTTGATCCCTCCTAGCAGCCGGACGCTGAAGTGTTGTGTATCGCTGCCAGGCTGTACGGTATTGCGGATGGTATAGGTCAGGTGAAGATCCATCGCGGAGGGCAGGCCGGTCCCGCTGGAGATTGTGACAGTGGTTTGATCACCGGCGTGGGAAATCCGTGCCTCATAGCCATCCAGGTGCACGCCAGAGACATCCGGGCCAAGGGCAACAGAGAAGCTCTCAAGGGGATCGTCAAGCACCACGTGAAGCGAGCTTTCCGCGCGGGCGGTACCGTTTTCATCTACGTTCAAAGTGACGTCCATCGTCTCTACACGTGCGCCTGCCGCCGAAACGCCGACGGTTAGCGCCGCGAGGCATAGGGCCACAAATAGCCACAGCCGCAGCCGCTTCATTCCAGCTTCCCCCCTTTTCGACTATTTCCTTATAAAGTGTAGCATAAATTCAGCCCGCTGTCAAAAGCTTTGGGCTTTGTGCCAAGAAAGTCTTTTTGCACTCCGCGTTTTGGATTTCAAGCTAGTTTTTTCCGCGCAGCTCGATGATTTGATCGCGCAGGACGGCGGCATATTCGTATTCCATCATGTGGGCGGCCTTGCGCATCTGCTTTTCCAGCTTGGCAATGGCCTCCTCCCGCTCCCGTCGGGTCATCTTTACCCCGCCCTGGCGAAGACTTTGGGTGGCATCCTGGGATATTTCGATCAGCTCGCGCACGTCCTTGACAATGGTTTTCGGCACGATGCCGTGGGCAAGATTATAAGCCTCCTGAATCCCGCGGCGGCGGTTCGTCTCGTCGATGGCGGCGCGCATGGCAAAGGTTATGCGGTCGGCGTACATCACGACCCGACCTCCGGCGTTTCTCGCGGCTCTGCCCACGGTCTGGATGAGGGAGGTCTCGCTGCGCAGGAAGCCCTCCTTGTCCGCGTCCAGGATAGCCACCAGGCTTACCTCCGGCAGATCAAGGCCCTCGCGCAGCAGGTTGATGCCCACCAAGACATCAAATTTTGCCAGTCTGAGGTCTCGAATAATCTCCATACGCTCCATCGCGCCCACATCCGAGTGCATATAGCGAACACGAATGCCCGCCTTGAAGAGGTAATCCGTCAGATCCTCCGCCATTTTCTTGGTGAGGGTCGTCACCAGCACGCGCTCGCTTTTGTCCGTAACGGCGTGGATTTCCCGGATCAGGTCATCAATCTGCCCCTCGATGGGACGCACAAAAATTTCCGGATCCAGAAGTCCGGTGGGACGGATGACCTGCTCGGCAATCTGTCCGGCTCGCTCTCGCTCAAAGGGCGCGGGGGTGGCGGAGATATAAATGCGCTGGCCGATCTTTTTCTCAAATTCATCAAAGGTCAGGGGCCGATTGTCAAAGGCGGAGGGCAGCCGGAACCCATAGTCCACCAGGCTTTCCTTCCGCGAGCGGTCGCCGTTGTACATGGCTCGCACCTGGGGCAAGGTTACATGGCTCTCGTCTACCATAAGGAGGAAATCCTTGGGGAAATAGTCGATGAGGGTCATGGGGGGCGTACCGGGGGCACGACCGGAGATGACCCGGGAATAGTTCTCAATGCCGGTGCAGAAGCCAATCTCCTGCATCATTTCCATATCATAGCGGGTGCGCTGGCCAATGCGCTGGGCTTCGAGAAGCTTTCCCTCTGCCTCAAAATACGCAACCCGTTCTTCCATCTCCCGACCGATCTCCAAAATTGCCCGCTCCATTTTCTCCCGCGTGGTGACATAGTGGCTGGCGGGATAGATCGCCACGTGCTGAATCACCCGCTCCGGAAGGCCCGTAACCGCGTTGATCTCGCTCAGACGGTCAATTTCATCGCCGAAAAATTCAATGCGAATGGCTCTGCCTGCCCAGTAGGCGGGATAGACCTCCACTGTATCGCCCCGCACCCGGAAGGTATTGCGGGTGAAATTGACGTCGTTGCGCTCATAGCGGATTTCTGTCAGCTTGCGAAGGAGGGCGTCCAGCGGGCGTGTCTGGCCGGTGCGCAAAGAAATGACCATATTTTGATAGTCGATGGGGTCGCCCAGTCCATAGATGCAAGACACCGACGCTACCACGATCACATCCCTTCGCTCAAACAGAGCCGAGGTCGCGCTGTGGCGCAGGCGGTCGATCTCCTCGTTGATGGAGCTGTCCTTCTCAATATAAGTGTCGGTGTGGGCAATATAGGCCTCGGGTTGATAGTAATCGTAGTAGGAAATGAAGTATTCCACCGCGTTTTCCGGGAAAAACTCCCGAAATTCCGAGCAGAGCTGGGCCGCGAGTGTCTTATTGTGGGCCAACACCAGAGTCGGGCGATTCACGCGGGCAATGACATTGGCCATGGTGAAGGTTTTGCCGGAGCCGGTGACGCCCAGCAGCACCTGCTCGCTAAGGCCCAACTCCAGACCCTGCACCAGCGTGTCGATGGCCTGGGGCTGGTCGCCGGTGGGCTGATAGGGAGCGTGAAGACGAAAGTCCATGGATTAGGACTCCTTTTGCAGTTTTTTGAACAGCCACCCTTCCAAACAGCAGGCAAGCCAGGCGCACAGGAGGCCAAGGACAATGCCGCACAGGATATCGGTGGGATAGTGGACATAGAGATACAGCCGGGAGAAGGCCATCACCACCGCCATGAGGAGCGCGGGGATGGCCAGACGGCTGCGCCGGAAGGCCAGGACGCCTGCGGCGGCAAACGAGGATACCGCATGGCCAGAGGGGAATGAGCTTTCGGAGGGCGCCTTGATGAGTAGCGCAACATTTTTTAACGTGAAGGGTCTGACCCGACCAATGAGAGGCTTGAGCGTACAATTGCAAAGCAGCAGCCCCAGAAGCAGCGAAAGTCCCATGCAAGCCCCCAGCCGCCGGGTGGATTTTATGCATAGAAGCACCAAAGTGATGGCAATCCAAATCGCTCCCGCAGAGCCAAGCTTTGTAAAAATTGGAAAAAAAGCATCAAAGAAGGGTGTTCGATGGGCGGCAATGGCGTCCAAAATCGAAAAGTCCCACTGTAGGATGGTGTTCATAGCAGCATCTCCTTTAACCCCGAATTCCCAGCCGCTCCGGCAGCTTGGGATCGGGCGTGACATAGCCGGTGCGGTAGCGGTCATAGATCACCATGCCCGGCCTTGCACCGTTGGGTTTTTTTACATTTTTGACCTGCGTGCAGTCCACCGGTACCCCTTGCCCCTCCCGGGAGCGGGAATAGTAGGCAGCGAGCTGCATGGCCTCGGTCACGGTGGAATCCGGGGGCGTCTGGCCGTCGCAGGCGATGATGACATGGCTGCCGGGAATCTTCTGGACATGGAGCCAGAGGTCGGTTTTTGCGGCGGTGCGAAGAGTCAGTTCGTCGTTTTGCCGGTTGTTGCGTCCGACGAAAATGGGAAAGCCGTCCGAGCTAAGGAAGGCCATGGGCCGGGCCGGCGGCAGCTTCATGCGCTTTTTGCCGCCCTGCTCCCGGAGAAAGCCGCCGGAGATCAGCTCCTCGCGTATTTCCAGAATGTCGCGCTCAGTTTCAACTCGGCTCAGAGCATCCAGCACGCTCAAAAGATAATGGAATTCCTGCTCCCCCTGGGCAATTTGCTCGGTGAGATATTTCTCGGCATTTTTCGCCTTGGCATAGTCCTTGTAGAATTTTGCCGCGTTTTGCTGAGGGGAAATGGCGGGATTCAGAGGAATATCAATCTGCTTCATTTCAGGGTCATAGAAATCCACCGCGCTCAGACGCACCTGGCCCCGTTCCATCTGGTAGAGATTGGCAGTTACAATATCCCCTAACTGGCGCAGTCGCTCGCGGTCATAGGTGGCCTCCAGCTCCTGGCGCTGGTGGGAAAGCTTTCGGCTGGTGCGGTCGCGGAGGATCGACACGTCCCGGACAATGGCCTGGGACTTCTGCCGCAGACGGTCTGCCGTATCCCGGGCGGCATAAAATGCATCCAAAAGCGAGGAAAAATCGGCATAGGTCTCTTGCGCTAAAGCGTTCCCATACTGCCCGATTGGAATGCAGGAAAAATCAAAGCCCCGTCCATTGTCCCGGCGCAAAAGCGTCGGCTCCCAGGGACCGGTGCAAAGGATGCGAAGATGTCTTGCCAGACAATTGGCCAAAGCTTCAGTTTTTGCGGGAATCAAGGCGTCGGTCTGCCCTGCGCAGCGGAAGGCCAGCTCCCGGCACAGAAGGGGAGATAGGCCAAAGAACGCATCCAGCAGGAATTTGTCCAGCGGCGTCCCGACAGCGCCAGCCAGACGGCAGGCGAGGAAGTCCTCCGCCACTGCCTCCGGGCTGTGCTTATCCTGCTGGGGTGGCAGCTCATAGCGAAGCCCCGGCAATACCGGCCTCCGCTCAGACATGGTGAGATCCACCCGCCGCAGGCAGTCCAGCACCCGGCCATCGTCGCCCACTAAGATCAGGTTGGAGGTGCGGCCCATCAGCTCTGCAATCAATTGCTTTTGGGTGGGTGTCCCCAGTTCATCGGTGCAGGCAAAGCGCAGAGCCACGCATCGCTCCATTGGCGCCTGCTCGATTGCGACCAGTCGCCCGCCAAGAAGGTGCTTGCGCAGAAGCATACAGAACATGGGCGGCTGCGCGGGGTTTTCCGAGGCCATTTGCGTCAGATGGAGACGGGGATAGCCGGGGTTGGCGCAGATCAGCAGGCGCTGAGTACCCTCCCGGCTTCGGAAATGGAGCACCAGGCTGTCCCGGGTGGGCTGATGAATTTTGTCAATTCGGGCATCCTGGAGCTTTTCCGACAGCTCTGCGGTTACGGCCTTCAAAAATATAGCATCAAACGGCATGGCAGGCCTCCATTCCCAGAGAAAAGAGCGCCTGAATTCGCTCCTGCTGGCCGCTCAGATACAGGCTGCCCAGGAGGGCCTCCAGCCCGGTGGCCTTGGCGTACTGGCCATGGGTGGCGTTCTTGGGCACAGCATGGACATGGGCATTGCGGCCCCGGCGGTAAACAGCCAGCTCCTCGGGCGTCAACTGGGGCAAAATGGCATCCACAAAGGCGGCCTGCGCCGGTGCGCAGACCCAGGCGACCGTGGCTTTGTGCAGGCTGTCGGATCTGGCCAGCCCCGAGGTGCACAGGTAGGTACGCACCAGCAGCTCAAACACCGCGTCGCCAATATGGGCAAGACCCAGCACGGATATGCCGCAAAGCGCCGTCTTCCCCATAGACGGATGAAAATAATCCTGCAAAGCGATTCCTCCGATAGATTTTTTCCCATCATACCATAAATCCCGCAAAAAGAAAAGCCATTCCGGAAAAATCCGGCTACCTTGCCCTTGCAGGTGTCACACAGTGCAGCTACAAAAAAATTCCATCTTCGCAATTGCAAAGCTTGACAGTACAAAATGAAATATGATATAATTTTAAAGACTTAGAATACAGGAGGTTCACTTGATGAAACGAGGAATTGCTGCCGCACTTGTGCTGGCACTGCTGCTGGCGCTGCTGCCCGCCCAGGCGTTCGCGGCAGATACGGTCGGGGTATACAATGGTATGGTATATAAAATGAATGCGTCCGGCTGCACCATCACCAGCTATACGGACAATTTACCCGCAGATCTCGTCATACCCGAGGAAATTGAAGGCAAGCCGGTGCGCTCTATCGCATACGATGCGTTCATGTACTGCAAGCAGCTTCGGACGGTGCAGCTTCCTGCCCAACTGCACACGATTGAAGGAACCGCTTTTGCCTACAGCGGCCTGACCGGTTTTATTGATTTTCCTGCATCGATCCAAAGGATTGATTCGCTCGCTTTTTATCAAACGGGTGTGATCGGCGCACGGTTTGCCGGAGCGCCGATCACCGGTTGGCTCCCGGATATGCCGCGGCAGCTCATCGTTGCGCCGGAGGAATTTGCACCCGAATATCTGACCAACGGAACCTTCCTTCCTTCGGAGACCTTCGATGAAGCCTTTCTAAAGGCTGCCCGCTATGAAGAGGACGGAGTGACCTATCTTGTCTGCGAGGACTTTGCCGCCATATTTATTGGGGCGGATCGTTCCCTTGTGACCATTCCTGACAAGGTGCAGGGCGTCGATGTGACGTGGATTATGGAGGATGCCTTTCAGGGCTGCAACAGCCTGAAAACCCTGCGTTTGCCTCAGAGCATTGCGCGCATTGACTATTGCGCGTTCAACGGAGCAGGAATTACCTCCTTCAAGGCCCCCGAGGCCTTAAAGGAAATCGGCGACTATGCGTTTGGCGCCTGCTACTCGCTGCAGTCGCTGGATCTTTCCGGCGTGGAGCGCGTGGGAGATCACGCCTTTTACCAGTGCTATGAATTGAGCTCCATTCAATTTGGCAACGATTTAACCGAGGTTGGCGAAAATGCGTTTGGCGAAAACCGCAAAATCACGGCTCTTGTCCTTCCAGAGAGCCTGAACCATATAGGAAAAGGCGCATTTTATGGCTTCACTGCCCTGGAAAGCCTCACCCTTCCCCCAAATTTGACCGAGCTTCCGGATAACTTCCTCTCCAGATGCAGCGCTTTGACCGAGCTTACACTGCCGGAATCGGTGGTGTCCATCGGAGCCAATGCACTTTCCGGCACTGCACTTTCCCATATCACGCTCCCTGCTGCGGTTCGGACGGTGGGGAAAGGCGCGTTTTCGGGTATGTCAAAGCTCCAATCGATTACCCTGGCAGAGGGGCTGGAGACCATCGGCCAGTCCGCCTTTGACAACTGCCCCCTGCTGGAAAGCCTGACCCTGCCCGCCTCGGTGAAGCTGGTGGAGTCTGTGCCGGATGTGGTGTATGGCACCGTGTATTATCACACCGGGACGAGCTTTGCCCTGCCCAGGAGCACGACCCATACGATTAATTTTGTCGATCTCGACACCGGAAAGCGGAAGCAGATGTTCTATGACTACTGGCAAGATGGCATCTGCTATTTCATCCAGGAGAAGACGGCAGCCATCACAAAAAGCGGCGTGGATATTCCTGAGGAGCTGATCATCCCTTCCCATGTAGAGGGCCTTCCGGTGACGGAGATCGGCGCGTATTCGATCAAATCCTGGAGCCTGCACAGCGTAACCCTTCCGGACACCCTGGAGAAAATCGGCGCCTACGCCTTCCATGAATGCCCGTTCCTGTATGGCCTGGAAATTCCGCCCTCTGTTACCTTCTGCGGCTCAGACGGAGAGGAAGCGATCATCTACACCAGCGCCCAGGGCCGCCAAAATCGGAGCTTCTACATTCTGGCGCAGGAGGGCTCTTATGGCCTGGCATACGCGAAGAAAAATTTCTACCGGGTGTATGAGCAGAAGGCAGACGGCCCGGAATACAAGCGTCTGGGCAGCCATCTGTTCACCATCGACGGCGGGCAGGCGACACTGGTGCTCTCCTGCGGCCTGACAGCCGAAACCCTGGACGTTGTGCCGGGCTATGTGGATGGGATCCCGGTGACTAAGATTGCCACCGGCGCCTATGCTTATGCCAATCTGGAAGGCAGTGCGACCACCACGTTGGCCGGCGTGATTTGGAGCGAGCCCCTGCAGATCATTGAGGATGGCGCCTTTTCTAATGATACCAGCCCTATGGTCCTCACAATTCCGGACACTGTCAGCTCCATTGGCGAAAATGCCTTTGGATATTGGAAGCACGTGATCCTTGGACTCCCCGGCAGCTATGCCGAGGATTACGCAAAGGAAAAGGACTATGAATTTTACAATCTGCTGGCGCTGACCCCCTTTGAGGATGTGGATGAGAACGCCTGGTACTATGACGCGGTGTGCTTCTGCTATTGGAACGGCCTGATGCAGGGCACCTCCGAGACGACCTTCGTTCCCAATGGGATCACCAGCCGCGCCATGCTGGTGCAGGTATTTTTCAACATTGCGGGCGATCCGGGTGCAAGCGATCCATCTGTCTTCGAGGATGTGGCAGACAACGCCTGGTATGCCCAGGCGATCAACTGGGCCTATGCCAACAAGATTACCTCCGGTACCTCTGCTACAACCTTCTCGCCCAACCGGCCCGTCACCCGGGAGCAGGTGGCCACCTTCCTGTTTAACTTTGCCGGGGCGATCGGTCGGGACACCGGCAAGAGGGCCAGCCTTGATGCCTACAAGGATCTGGATCAGGTATCATCCTGGGCAGAGGAGGCTTTGCAGTGGTGCGTGGCGGAGGGAATCATCTCCGGCACAGACTCAACCTCGCTCAGCCCGAAGAACAGCGCCACCCGCGCCCAAATTGCGACCATTCTGATGCGTTTTGTGTCAGAGGAAGAATAATTTCACACTCAAAAAGCTACAAAAGAGAGGAAAATCCACATGAAAATTACAAAGAAAAGCGTCGCCATCCTGATTCTGGCAGCACTGCTGCTTCAGCTGCTCCCCTGTGTTGCCTATGCAGGCAATCGAGCAGATGCAGGGCAATATCTGGTAGAGTTTGTGAAAAAAGAGGGTGAAGAACAGAATTTTTTTGACATGTCCCGCTGCTACTATCCCCTGGATGCGGTCACCGACGGAACAGTGACATCCAGTGGCAGTGCGATCGTCTATGATTTAAACAAGAAAGTGCTTCAGGTAGAATCTGCAGCTTCCTGGTTCCATTTGACCTTAACGCTCGACCTGTCTGGGAAGTGCTCTGACTGCTTCCTTGGCGGCTCCATGGCGGAAGAGACGATTTCCATTGTACACGACGCAGTCCGCGCAGACACGAAGCTTTCCTACACAACCTTCCAGGGCTCGGAGGAGGCTCGCGCAGAGGTGGAGCAATATTTGACTGTGGCATTCCACCGTGCCCTGAGTGCGCTTCAAAAGGTGCTGGTCAAGGGTGGCTACAGCCTGAAAGACCTCGGCTTCACCAATTATACCCCCTATGATAGTGTCTGCTTTTATCTGGATCACTGCCCCGGAGCCTGCTTTTCCGACATGCCCGCCGGTGGCACCTGGGCGCATGATCCGATTGATTGGGCCTATGAAACCGGAATCACAACCGGCACCTCCGCAACAAAATTCAGCCCGAATCAGGTTTGCACCCGTGCCCAGGTTGTGACCTTCCTGTGGAGAGCGGCGGGCAGCCCCAAGCCCAGCGGAACGGACAATCCCTTCACCGATGTGGCAGCCGGGACATACTACTACGACGCTGTCCTGTGGGCAGTGGAGCAGGGGATCACCAGCGGCATGACCGATACCACCTTTGCCCCGGAGCGCACCTGTAGCCGTGCGCATGTGGTGACCTTCCTGTGGCGCGCCGAGGGAGAGCCGGAGGGTTATTTTGAAGCCTTCGCAGACGTGCCAGAGGATGCTTACTATACCGAAGCTGTCCGGTGGGCTGTTACGCATGGCATTACCAACGGTACCAGCACCGCCATCTTCTCCCCGGACGCAAGCTGCACCAGAGCCCACGTCGTAACCTTCCTCTACCGCAACGAGCAATATAAAGAAGCCGACAACTGATAAGTCAAGCCGGAAGATCCCTTCGCTTTGCTGCGCAGGGGTCTTCCGGCTTTTGTTGCAAAAAAGAAATTTTTGCACATAATTTGCAAAAAAAGTGAATCAAACATTACCAACATATCCTCGCCGGATCAGGAAACAATACGAGTGTGGAAATCAAATGCTACATTTGATGACACAATATGACAAGAGGAGATGAAAAGTAATGACGAATCGAAACAATTCCATCAATGTTCCCGAAGCCCGTGAGGCCATGGACAAGTTCAAAATGGAAGCTGCCAACGAGGTGGGCGTGAACCTGAAGCAGGGCTACAACGGCGACCTGACTGCCCGGGAGGCAGGCTCTGTCGGCGGCCAGATGGTCAAGAAGATGATCGAGTCCTACGAAAAGAATATGCAGTAATCCCGTCTGGTATTCTGCCCCGGAGCAATCCGGGGCGTTTTTTTGCAAATTTTCAGGGAATTTCCGCTGATTTTATGCTGCAATCGCTGTGCAATACCGCATCAGCATGGTGGCAACCTGTGCGCGGCTGACATTTGCCTGGGGGCCCAGTTTTTCGCTGCTCAGGCCATGTAGGAGCTGCGCGTCCACTGCCCAGCGCATTGCCTCCAGCGCCCAGGAGGAAATTTGTTCCGTGTCAAGAAAATTTCCCAAATGATCTGTGACACCGGCTTCCACATCGATGCCCTTGTACCCTGCATAGCGCCAAAGAATGGCAACAAGCTGCTCGCGGCGAACGGTGTCATTTGGCCCAAACGTCTGGGCATTGTAGCCCGTGACAATACCCTGCGACGCTGCCCAGCGGATTGCCTCGGTGTACCATATATCCTCGCCCACGTCTGCAAATGTCAAGGGATCCTGCGCAAGAGGCGACCCCTCCAGACGCCAGAGCATCGTAACGATCATGGCGCGGCTGGTATTGTCGCTGGGGCCAAAGCTTCCGTTGCCGTAACCGTACATCAGGCCTTCGTCCAGCACATAGTGTACCCCGTCATGATACCACGTCTGAGCGTCCAGATCTTCGAAGGAATGCAGCACGCAGTCGCCGTCCCTGGCACACCGATCATACGGGACAGAATCATCCGGTTTTCTTGCTAGACCCGGCGTATAGCTCAGCGGTATGGCAAGCCTGGAAAAATCCGTCGCGTCACTGCCGATAGAGAGCGTCATGTCTGTGCGCTCGGTAGGCAGCACAAAGGCAACCTGGAATGTAATGGCTCCGCCACCGGTCTGCTGATCGACATAGTAGACCGACTCCTCCGCTGAAACCGTCAGAATGTATTCTTTCCCCTGCTCCGTGCGGGAAAGCGTGACCCGGAGTGCGCAGGAGCCGGGATAGAACCGCTCGTCATCGTCTATGCCATCCACATTTTGGGAAACAGCCGATACGACAGCCATAGACGCGGAAACCGGAACGATTTGCACATTTTCTGCCGAGCCAATGTTGTAAAAGCCAAAGTCCTCGCCCTCGACAGCCAATGCCGGAGCAGCCATCAAAAGAAGCAGGATGGCACAGAGCACCAAAGCGCTCCACCTTTTTTTCATCATGATCACCCTTTAAGACGGTGCGGCCCGATCCCTGGATTGGGCAGAAACCGGGCCGCTTTTCTATGGTTTGCTTATTTGTCGGAGCATCCGTCGTAGCGCATGAGCACGGTTGCAACTTGCGCACGGGTGGCGTCGGCCCTGGGACGGAGCGTGCTGCTGTCAATTCCCTGTATCATCCCGGCATCCACCGCCCAGCGGAAGGCCTTGACGGCCCACTCGGATACGTCTTTTGCATCGGTGTAGCGGTTCAGGTAGGCAGTCTCGCCGGCGTCCGCGGCCATGCCCTTGTACTTGGCGTATCGGTAGAGCATCGTGACAAGCTGCTCGCGGCTCACGTTAACATTCGGGCCGAAGCGAGCTGTGCTGTAGCCAGTGACAATCCCGCCTCTTGCCGCCCAGCGGATTGCCTCGGTGTACCACTGGTCGGTCGCTACATCCCGGAAGGTCAGCTCGTAGTCAACCCTCGGCGAACCCTCCATGCGCCAGAGCATCGTGACGATCATGGCACGGCTGGCTGCGGTATTGGGTGCAAACCTTTTATTGCCCATCCCGTTCATAACACCGTTCTCCAGTGCCCAATGTACACCATCGTGATACCATGCGTTCACGTCCAGATCATTAAACGTACAGAGCGGACAGCGATTGTCCTTCGGGCAGGGATCTCCGCTGACTGTCAGAGGTATGCTGGTGCTCGTGCCGCTGGGCAGCAGAGTTGCGGTCAGGGTGGTGGTTCCTGCGCCAAGCGCGGTGACGTTGCCTTCCGCGTCCACGCGGGCAATGCTGGAATCATCTACACGGTAAATGATCTTTCCGGCGGTGTCCATGAACACGGTGGAATCGTAGGCTGCAGTGACGGCCTTGGTACTGCCACTTGCCAGGTACAGCGGATTGCCTTCGTTGAGGCGCAGGTGCATTGGCTCGGAAAGCGTGATAAACTGCTGATCGGTATACGCCAGCGCATGGTCCTCCTTGTCGGAGACAATGACCTCTACGGCGTCATAGCCGCAGAATTTGAACACACTGACGGGGATGGAAATGCGCTTGGTGACCGTTCTTGTCGCACCGGGAGCCAAATTGGAGATATCCTCGCCTACCAGCAGAGCATCGTCCACGCCGTAGCGCTCCTGAAGGTCGCCGTACAGACCCAGCAGGCACAAATTTGCGGTTGTCCCAGCCTTGGCGGGCTGGTTGCCTGTGTTCTTTACGGTGTAGCGCACATCGAACATATCCCCATTCTGTACGCAGGAATCCAGCGTTGGCACAAGGACGGGTGCTGCAGCAAAGGTATCGGAGAAGGACTCGACCGCATCGTAATAGGCGCCGTTTGGTTGCTTCTCGCGGATGACGGCCTGAATGCGGTAGCCGTCCACGCCGCCCGCAGGGACAACCCATTCGAAGCTCGTCTTCTTGGCGGAGTTGACTGGGATGATTTCGTCACTTGTGACTGTGGCGATTTTTTTGCCCTGCACGCCGTTTTTATACTCGTAGAATTCGGCGGTGCAGCCATGTGCGGCAGTGAGCCCGGTGTTTTCCACAATGGCAGTCACATCCACGGTCTCCCCGGCCACGGGATTGCTATCCGAGAAGAGGAATTCTGTTGCCTCCAGCGAACCCACAGGTGCACAGCGGGTGACCATCAGGCGAATATCGGAATTGTAATAGGGAGAGCCAACCAGGTAGAGCTTGCCATCCACCTCCCGCAGACCCGCCTGACCGCGCTCGATCATCTTTGCCTGCTTGGCCTCGGTGTCAGCCAGCAGCATTTCGTACTGGTTGTGGACGATAATCAGGTTGCCGTCCTCGTCGAGCGCAATGGCCATGCCGTCGTTACGCTGATTGTCGCGGGTTAGGCGATAGGGCTTGGACCAGCGCACGGGCGTGGTGGTCGTGCCATCGGCTTCGACGGTTGTCAGCTCCGGTTCCCGGATCTTTGCCGTGGCATAGATCTCCAGGGCGCTCCCGGTTGCAGGTTCCCCGGTCACCTCGTCGGTGGTCTCATAGGCGGTGGTGTCGTTCCAGATCACATAGAGGTTGTCATCGCCGTCCGTAATGACCTGATAATCGGTGATGTGCATTTCCTCATCGGTTGTCTGAGAGCCAAAGTCCACCTTTTGCGTATGCAATTGATAGCTTTCGGCTAGCGTACCGTCTGCGTGAACCGCGTATTCCGTCTCCGAGACCTTTGCGCACAGAAGCTCGGACACATTCACATATCGAAGACCGTCGTTGTTCTCACGCCAGAACAGCCAGGTACTGCCGCCGTTTCGGACAAGCTTCGGTGCGCCTACCTCCACCGGTGTGGTGACCTCGGCAGTGCTGTAACCGGACTGTGTCCTGTCCTCGGGAAGAATGATCTTTTCCTCGACGATATCACCGGCAATCCGAATGGGCACATAGGTGCTGTGCTCTGAGAAGTCATAGAACTGGAGGAACAGCTCCTTATCCTCCGAGGTATCCAGATCAAGATCCTTGTCCACGGTGAAGGCGTAGGCCGCCAGGCCGTTGTAGCCCGGACAGGCGGTGAGATCCGCGATGGGAGGATCGGTCTGGCCGCCATCGGCATCCCGAAGAGCGGAGGGAAGGAAGCGCTGTCCGCCCCACTGCGCAAGGAAGGATGCTTGCTCGCCTTGCGTCAGCTCTGTCTCATTGGGATAGAGATAGTCTCGAACCCAGCCCACCGGCTGAGGATCGTCAGCCTCCTGGGTGCCGTTATAGAGCATATAGCACAGTACAGAGTAGGTCTTGTCCGCTGCGTAGGGATTGACGAGATCAAGCAGCTTATCATCTGCGGAGGTGTAGTTCTCCGTATCCTGAGCAGTCTTGTAGTAGAGGATAATGTAGTCCTTTGTCTCGGTATCGTAGACTGCGAGAGGATAATCATCGTAATAGTCATCATCCGTCAACTGCACAACGGTACCAAAGGTTTTACTGGACTTGTCAAACTCCACTGTGAAGATGTCCATCTGGGCCATAACGCGGGCGGGATCGGCCTCCAAAGCGGCGTTGATCTGTTCCGTGTCCGTGATGGTAATGTGCTGCTCCTTTGCCAAATCCTGCCTCAGCCTTTGATATTTTTCGTCTGAGATGGAGGCCCAGGAGAGGATCAGCCGATCGCCCGCATCCACAAGGTTGGGCTTGCTGTCGGCGGTTTTGTCCTTCTGCACCACCTGGGGCACGCTCCAGGTGTCGTTTGTTGCGTCATAGATGGTGTATTTCAGCACGGAGGCCTGCATGGTGTCTCTGGTACTGTCATCGTCGAGGAAAACCATCAGGAATTTGTTGCCGCCAATCGACAGAATCTGACTGCTGGGCTGCGCAATGGCATTTTCCATGAGCGCCTTGCTGCTCACCGGCTGGAAGGCTTCCATGAGCTCGCCGCTCTCGTCCGCCACCCATTCGGATTGAACGTGGTCACGAATCAGGAACGTCTTCGGCGTTTCGTCCTCCATCATGACAAAATCTATGATGCCGCCGGCGACGCCGCCCGCACGGATCATATTTGCGCGCTGGTACTCTGCCCAGTTGATCACGCCGTTTTTGTAGGCGTATTCCTGCAAATTGTTTACCTTCTGCCGCAGCTCCTCGCCGGTGGCGTCAAAGCTGTCCATGCAGGCGGCCAACTCGTCGGACAGCCTGCGGCATTCTGCCCGGACGGCCTCACTTCCATCGCCATCGTCGATGGCAGTGTTAAGGATGCTGATGAGCGTATTGCCGCGCCGTGTCTGCTGGAAGAATTCCATGAAGCCATAGCTCAGCGGAAGCGGCCAGGAGAAGGACCACAGGGGGATGGAGGTCACGGCCAGGTCAATGTTGCCGCTGAAGGTGATGTCTGTGGTGACACCGTAGGGCGTGCCGATTTTTGGGAACCAGTCCTCCATCTTGGGACTGTAGCCAAGCTCCAGGCCAAGGCCGACAGAGGCACGAATACCGGTGACCTTATAGAGGCCAATGCCGAAGGTGCCGGCGGCTTTGACGTTGCCATATAGCTCCAGGTTGAAGCCGAAATCCTGCCCTTCGTGGTGCTTGTTCTCATAGAAGGATGCCAGGGTCTTGTTGGGATCGGCGGAAGCGCCCAGGTAGAGGGTCACATCCACAGCGCCCTCGATGTTGAGATAGGCGGGAGCGGGGCCAAGGAGGAACGGCCAGGTCCAGCCGCCGGTGAGCTTAGCGCCAATGAAGCCGCCGGCGCCCATAAAGACCATATCGTGGCTTGTCTCGGTATCGCCGCTGCCATCGGTCTTGGCGATTGCAATATAGCCATAATCCAGGTAAAGGCCCACGAAGACATTGAAGGAAATATATGGCCCGCCAAACACCGATTTTAACATTTGTCTCTGGTCTTTCTTGGAGTTTGGGGAGGCCAGCAAAGCGCCTGTTTTATCCGTTACATTGGTGTTAAAATTGAGAAATTCGCGCATGCTTTCTTTGGTTGAATAAGGATTCATCTGAGAATTTTTATAGGCGCCAGTGCCCGAACCGACTGCCACAGCAAGCATGAAGCGAACACCCCCGTAGGGCGTCTCCTTGACCCGGAAGGCCACACTGACCAGTGCCCGATAGCGATTCTGGCCCGATTCCTCATCATCCATCAGCAGGCCGTCATCCATGTCACCTTCGTCGTCGCTGTCCGCATCCTCAAGGTCATCGAGGATTTCTTCGGCTGGCGAATAGCTGGATATCGTTTTTAGGAAGGTGAACACGTGGATGGCTGCTGTGATTTCGCCAATGAAGGGGAATTTGCCATAGCTGTAGCGCGTGGAGCCGTCGGAGTTCGTGGGCTCATCAGGATCGACGAAGAGGAAGCTCTCAGCGCTGATGGGGGGGTCCCAGCGGAAGGACTCCGGCTCATAGTCCATGTCAGAGTAGACGCCAACGCCGGTGGAGACCGGGTCATAGACCATATCCCCATCCGTCCAGGCGGCAAGGCCGACCTTCTTGTCCGTGGTCAGCACGGCGTAGAGGGTGTCGCCCGCGGCGAATTTGTCCGGCTGATCCGGCGAAAACCTCTGGATGGTCAAGGTGGCGGTATTGGTATCTGCGTCCCAATCCAGAGTCTCATCGGCGGTGGAGTAAACGCCGTGAATCTCGCCGGTGAGCTGGCTCTGGAAGTACAGCGTCACATCCTTTACGGTCTCGGTGCAGCTTTGATCCATATAGGCGTACTGCGTACCGGGATCAACCTTGAGCTGGATCTTGACCTTCTTGCCATTCATCTGAAGGGCGCTGATGACACCGGTAACCAAGCCGTCCTGCTCCACGTAGACGCTTTCAAAATGCGCGCCATTGAGGCAGTAGGAAGGAATCTCCGGATACTGGCTGCCGATTCTCACGGCTTGCACCGTTTCCTCCTGTCCGCTGGCGTTGTAATAGGTGACCGACTCCTTTCTCACGCTTGCGGAGGGGAGCTTGACCTCCTGGATGCTCACCGCACCATTGTAGGTCACGGTGTAGCGCAGGGTGGTGCCGCCCACCAAAAGCTGCGGAGCCAGGGTAAATGCACCGTCGGTATCTGACAGCGCACCGTTCAGGCCCGCGCTGAGAAGGGCGCCTTCGGCTTCAATGAGTTTGTCCACGGTGTGGCCGGTGGAGAGGTTCCTCATCTGGGAGTACACCGCGCCGGAGATGCTGTAATAGGCGTGGCTGCTTTCTGCGCGGTCTATGCGCAGAGTCACCACGTTGTCGGACGCCTTGACGCCGGTATTGAGGTAGAACGCATTGCCGGAGTAGTTGGTGCTGTCCTGCGCGGTTGTCCAAACGGGGACGTGGGTTGGATCCTTGGGGATGGCCCACAGCTCGAAAATCTCGTTGGAAAGGACGTCTGCCGCCACACGGTAGCTCCAGGTGCTGCCGTCCAGCCACTTGTCGGCTGTGTCGAACAAGCCCTGTTCGGTGTCAAAATACGCAAGATCGCTCTGGCTGACCTTTACGACCACTTGGTTTTTGGTCTCGGTGAAGGTGGGCTCAAGCCTGTAGTAGCTGCCCGTGTGTCCGCCGTCCTGACTCATGCCGGTGAGCTTAAAGACAAGTGCGCCATCTTTATAGTTCAGAACGCCGCCCGGATCTACAACCGCCCCGTTTTTGCCGTCTGTAAGGCTGTAGTCAAAGCCTGCCGGGGACAGGCCCGCCAGCTTGCCGGTGGCAGAAATCTCTGTGGAGAGCGTCAGCTTGTCACCCGCGTGGAAGAGATACGTTCCCGGCTCCAGCGCTTTGCCGTTGGATTGCAGCGTGCCATATGGATTTTCCTTGACCGACACGGTCACATCTAAATAATCAAAGATCGGACGAACCCGAATGCTGCCGGTATAGGAGTCCGCATTCATCCCGGAGGTTTTGCTATGGCTCCAGGTGATGAAGCCGCCTTCGGCCAGAGCGTCGATCAGGTTTTCGTTCAGATAGACTGTGGCGGTGTCGGTGCTGCCGTCGATTGTGCTCAGGCGATAGGTATCGCCGTTCGATTTCACGGCTTCGATACCCACAAGCCGGGCATACTCCTGCCTGCCGCTGCGTGTGATGGAGAAGTTGTCCCCGGACCAGACGGAAAAGGTTGTGCCAAGCTGATCGTTGACCACGTAGGTTTCGTATTCCGCACGCACTGCAGCTTCGTCCATGCCTTCAAACGCCAGCGCCTCAGGCTGTTCCACAGTGATATTAAAGCGGCGCAGGATGGGCTGGAGAGAATTCACATAGAGGTCTAAGTAGCTGTCATTAAAAATTGTGCCCTCGTTGTCCACGTTGACTCCCTTGATCACGGCCTTCTTCGGGGCTTTGGCAGAACCGTAGTAATAATCCTTGCTTCGCCCGCCATGATAGCCGCCGTCGTCTATGTCATCCGACCAATAGTTGCTCCATTTTGGTTTTCCCTTATTGTCCAGTTCGGTGGCAGTCGCAATTTGTGTGGAGCCGTCGCAGAAGTTCAAATAGAAATCGTATTTCATTCGGAAGCCATCGTAGAAATAGGTCTGCGGAAGATTCAGCTCAAAGCCGGCAGGATCGAACTCCTTGTCAATTCTTGTAGTGGCCTTGATGCTGAAATCGGATCGGTATTCGAAGAGACGACCATAGGAGGCATAGGTCAAATTCCGGAGGTTCAGAGCATCCGCGAGCTTCACCTCGTCCTTGGCCATCAGCTCCGCCTCATCGGTCAGCACAGCGGCGGGGATGACAACCCGCGTAGTGGCAGTGCCGATGGTGCAGTCCGTCACTGGGGTGATGGTGACGTAGAAGTCTTTTTCCGTCCCGCCTTGGCCCACAGGCAGCTCTACGGTACGCTCGGTGATGCCCATGGGAAAGTAGAGGTTGGCGCTCACGCCGCCGTAGTCGTCGTTCACCTTGGCGCTGCCGTCCCAGGAAGCCAGGTGCACACCGACGATGGCGTTGATTCGTCCCTCGCGGGTGACGGTGATGGCCGCCTTTCCGTCGGAGGCATAGACGGTACTCGCTGCCATATGGATTTTCACAGGCTCCGGCTCGTCCTCGTCTAGGATGGTGATCACGGATGGGCCATATTCCTCGGGGAAGCTTAGATTCTCGCTGGGATCCTTTAGCAGCAGCATGATTTGGCTGTCGCCGTCTGCGGCTTCCGAATACAGGGGCGTGATGACCAGGAATTTAGCTGCCTCGCCCGCATCGAAGTGGAGGCGATACTCCTTACCGGGGTAGTCCTCTTCTATCAGTGGCGGATCGGAGGCCTCCGGCGCACTTTGCTCGTCGGGAGCGGAGAATCGGGTATCAGAGGCGGCCAGCTCCTGCCGGTCGGAGGTGATGCCGGTGTAGGCGTCACGTGCCCCTCGCAGAGCATCTACGTCTGTCGCAGGGATATCATTTTCCACAGTCGCTTCTTCGGAAGCCTCAACCGGCTCCTCGGGGATGGGATTGCCGTTTTCATCGAGCGGCTGGGCGGTGATGACGCCCAGGGGATTTCCTTCAGCGTCCAAAAGCTCTGCACCGCCTTGCTCATAGACAATTTCTCCGAGTGTATCCTCGTCGATGGGCTCAAATTCCGCCTGCTCCTCGGCGTTCTGAACCAAATCTACCAGGGCAACGTCGCCGAATTCCATTTCCGGCTCCACGTTGTCCTTATAGATCTGCATCGCATAGTTGACGCCGTGGTGGGCAGAGAGGTCGATGACCTTTAGCGTGACATCCGCTTCTGCATCCAGCTCACCCGATCTCTGGATCGGTATATAGAGCTTTTCTGCACTTTTCTCGCCAATTTGAAATGCATCCTGACGGATGAAGCAATAGTTACTTCCGTCCCGGAGCTTCTCCGGGACGGTCAGTTCTATCTGTTCTGCGGGGTTGAGCGCTTTGTCTATGGATTCCACAGCGTTGACAATGCCTACTTCCGACATCTGTACAAGCATGAGGAAGACCAGCGCAATTGTGGTTATGCTTTTAAAGCATCTATTCATAGGCGTTCGTCCTCTCTTGATTGGAAACTGCAAATTCAGCCATTTTCTCTCAGATTGTCGTCGAGCGATTGGGTTGGTACACGAGGTACGTTTTCAAAGGGATTTCCTGCGCCGGTTACGTTCTCCAGCACATCGTCAGGGAGCTCTGTGATCTCTGCTTTGTTCTCCTCAAAGAGATTTGTCAAATTTTTTTCTTTCATGATATGGTTCTCCTTTCATTTTTCGTTTAAAAATTGACGGATTAAAACCTCGATTTTAAGGTTTTTTTCTTTCTTTAGCCAGGGGGATCATGGTTTGTGTCTCATAGAGAAACTGTCCGAACCGATGCGTGTCATCGGGTGGTTCTATTGCAGATGTTGCTTGTGGAGGAATGGTAAGCTGGTACGTTTTGACGCCGAGGCAACGTCCTTCTTCATCGTACTGTGCCAGCAGGTACGTGCAATCCAGGGAAGCGTCTGTGTTGTTGCGGATGGCCGTTGCTGCGCCTTCTGATGGCAGGAAGGTGCACACATCTGCTGTTTCATTGTGCGCACCGGCGTCCAAGGCATGAATCATGCCGGCAATATTGACAATGCCGTAGCCGTAATATGCATCGAAGCCCGGTTCGCCTTTGTCGCTGGCTGTTTCAGAAAGCAGTTGCATGGCTTCGTCCGGCGTCAGTGTATCGTCTATGCACAGCATGATTGCGGCAGCCGCTGTTACCTGGGGAACAGAAAAGGATGTTCCGGTCCCTGTTGTATAGCCGCCGCGGTGAGCGGTGCTTTTTACGTTCACCCCTGGGGCGGTGAGAAATACGCTGTCATTGTGATTGGAATGTGAATACCAATTTCCGTTTTCATCCACCGCGCCCACGCCGATCACTGTTTCATATTTTGCGGGGTAGTATTGTGAAGCCGTGCCGCTATTTCCCACTGCAGACACAACAATCACATGTTTTTCGGCAGCGTAGGCGATTGCCTCCTTCAGGGATGCATACTCCGTTGTGAGCCCGAGGCTCATATTGAGGATATCGCAGTGATAATCGTCGATGCCGCCATAGATGGCGCGGCAGATCGCGCTGACCTTGACCGTTTTTCCGTCCGTGCATTTCAGCGGCACAAGCTCCGCCATAGGCGCTGCACCGATATAGCCATTCTCACCCGCTCCGGCGATTAGGCCGGCAACCTTTGTGCCATGGCCGTATCCATCGGTCGTATCGTCAGGATTTTGGGCATCTTCCATGTAGTTGTGCCCGGGCAGCAGGCAGGCCGTCAGATCCGGATGCAGGTTCACCCCGGAGTCCAAAACACCGATCCGCACGCCCTGTCCCAGGAAGCCCCGGCAGAAGGCCGCGTCCGCGCCGATCATGCACAGATCCCACTTGTCTTCGGTGTAGTATGGATCGTCGGCATCCATGCGGTTGGCTTGTGGCTCGTCAAAGAGCATTGCGTCGCCGTCTGGCTCGTACCATTCCAATGCGTCGGCTTCGAGAAGCTTTTGAAGCTCTGCCTCGTTTACCACGTCAAAGGGGACCTTGCAATCGCCCATGAAATGCGCGCAGGAGGCCCTATATTTGACAATGTACGCAGGCTCCTTAGCATTTTCCGCCTGCGCAGAAGGAAGCGCAGGCAGGATGGAAAGAACCAGGGACGCCAAAAGGAAGAATCGGAACACGGTTCCGACATTTTTGGAAGGTTTCAAAGGCATCACCGCTTTCTTTATGTGTCAATCCGCTGACGCTCTACCAGCTCGGCAAAAAGGCCGCCTTTTTGCATCAGCTCGTGATAGGTGCCGTCTTCGATGATCCTGCCCTGGCCAAGAACAAGAATGCGGTCACAATTTTGGACGGTGCTGAGTCGGTGGGCAATCACAATGCGCGTACAGTCCAGCCGATCGAGCGCCTGGGAGATCTGCCTTTGGGTCTTGTTGTCCAGAGCGGAGGTTGCCTCGTCGAAGATGAGCAGCTTCGGCTTGGAAGCGACAGCGCGGGCAATCATTAGCCGCTGCTTCTGGCCACCGGAGATACTGCCCTGCCCCTCGGTGATGATGGTGTGCATCCCCATGGGCATGGCGCGGATGTCATCGTCAATGCCTGCCAGCTCCGCTGCTTCCCATGCTGCCTCCAGCGTGAGCTGCGGCGCGGACAGCGCAATGTTGGAGAAAATGTCCCCCTGGAAGAGGCTGCTGTCTTGCATTACCACACCCATCTTTTGACGCACAGAGCGCAGGTCAAGGCCTCGCATATCCTTGCCATCATAGTAAATCGTGCCCTTTTCCGGAATCTCGAAGCCCAGCAGCAAACGCATTAGCGTACTTTTTCCGCAACCGGTTGCACCAACAATGGCAAGGTACTGGCCAGGCTGGATTTTCAAGCTCATGCCGTCAATGACATAGGGCATGGCCTCGTTGTAGCGGAAGTAGACATCGGCAAGCTCGATCTCTCCGGAAAGGTGGGTCACAATTTCCTTTCCCTCCGCCAGCTCAGGCTCCGTCTTCAGGATTGGCTCCGCCATTTCCAGGATGGGCCGGATCTGTGCAGCGGATTGTGTAAAGCCTGCAAGGGCAGAAAATGCGCCGGTAACAGCACCGTAGGCAGCGGCGAAGGCCAGATACGCAGAGGGACTGACCCCGGACTGCACCGCAAAGAAGTACAGCGCAATGGTGCCAAGCAGCGAAATCGCCAGCGTGATGACGGAGCTGATTTTCAAAAACAGGGGCGGGTTATATTCTATTTCCGCGCCTTCGGCGTAGCAGTGTGCCCACTTGGCAAAGGCTCGTTTCTCTGCGCCGGAGAGCTTGATCTTTTGCACACCGGTAATGAGGCCATAGCGGATGCCCGCCTCCTGTGCGTTGGCCTCCATAAATGCCCTTGTTTTCTTCGTCTCCATAAAGCCAGTCAGCACCGTGAGGCACATGGTGGTGAGGATGATCGCGAGTGCGGGCCTTGCAAGTGCCGGGGCGTATACGAAAATCTGATTGATGTACAAAAGCGAAGAAAGTGCCGTAACGCCAAGGGAAAAGACGCCGCCCAGGAGGATGTTGCAAAGCTGATTGATGCCGCCCATGCGTTTTGCCAGCTCGCCGGAGCTATACTGCTTGAAGAATGATGCAGGCAGGCTCATAAGCCGCATCATCATGGCCGCCTCCACCCGCAGGGCTACCTTGATCTGGAGGCGGTGCATGGCCAGTGCGCGGGAGGCGTTCAGCAGCTGGGAGGCAATGAGTACGCAGAGCATAAAGCTTGCAGTACTCCACAAAATGAGGCTGTTGCCGCTTTCCAGCACAAAGCCTGTCAGCATCCGGGTGAGGTACGGGAGCATCGTGCCTGCTACCGTCACCAGCAGTGTCAGCGCAATCAGCACGGCGTAGTCCGAGAAATTCAGGCAACCCTTCATGTAAGAAATCAGGTCGGGGATTCCAATTTTTTTTAATGGTAAGGGAGCGTAAAAGCAGATTGCATTGGCGTCAAAAATCTCCGCCGTCTGCTTTCCCACCGAAACCTTGTTCCCAGCCTCATCCCGATAGTAGTATCCGGAAAACGCCTTGGGCAGCATCACGACGGGCAGGCCATCCGCTTTTCGGAAGGCCAGCATGGGGCCATAGGCGCGTTGATACCAATGCTCAGAGAGCGTGACCGTCCGGTGCATCAGTCCGTGGGGACGAAGGGCATATTCGAGCTGCTCTTCCGGCCCCTTGAGCGTGTGGGGAATATCCACCGGCTTAAAGTGGTAATATTTCAAAATTTCGTCGATGGAGGCTTTTGTAACGATCCGTTCATCGCGGAGTGCGCCGGCCCCGCGTTTGCCGAGAATGACGGACGCCATCTCAAGGATCGAAGCTTCAAATCGTTCTTGGTCGCTCTGCTTGCGTTTTCTGATTTGCTCATCGAACCAACCCACGTGGCCATTCTCCTTTCCCGTCAGTCATTAGAGATCAGCTCCGCATAACAGCCGCCCTTGGCATAAAGCGCTTCATGGGTGCCGCGCTCTACAATGCGGCCTTTGTCCAGGACGATAATCTCATCACAATCCCGAATGGTAGAGAGCCTGTGTGCAATGACAATGCAGGTGATCCCGCGAGCCTTGACCGCCCGCACCAGATCATACTCTGTGCGGGCATCGAGGGCGCTGGTGGCCTCGACCATAATGATGATATGGGGATTCTGCGCCAGTGCGCGGGCAATTTCCAGCCGCTGGCGCTGCCCGCCGGAGAGATCACGGCCGCCCTCGGTGAGCCGAGCTTGATAACCGCCGGGACGCCGCATAATGTCATCGTGAAGTTGGGCATCGTGAGCCGCGAGGATCATTTCAAGGTTTTCGATGGAGTCGTCCCACATTTTAATGTTTTCCGCGATGGTGTCCTCAAAGAGGGTAATGTCCTGATCCACCACGGTTACGCTGCTGGTGAACACACCCCGGTCAATCTCTGAGATTGGCTTGCCGTCAAATAGAATCTCTCCGCTCCATGGGCGATAGAGACCGGAGATGAGCTTGGAAAGCGTCGATTTGCCGCAGCCGGAAGCGCCGACCAAAGCCACACAGCTACCGGGCTTCATGTGCATGGAAAAATCTGTGATCAGAGGCTCGGCAAGGCGAGAATAACCAAAGCTCACATTTTTGAGCTCCACTTCGCCCAGGAGCTTGTCGTAGGCCATATTCTCACAAATCGGTGCATCAGAGAAGTTCGCATCCTGTGGATATTGCATCACATCCTCTACCCGTTCCATCTGCGTCCGCATCTCCTGAATGGTTTGTCCTGCCAGGATCATCGTCATGGCAGGCTGCATAAAGGACAGGAGAAAGCTCTGAAGGGCCGTCACCATACCGAGCGTAAACTGTCCGCGCATACATAGCCACACGCCGAGAACCAGCACAAGGGCGTTCGCCAGGGTGCTGATAAACGCAGGAATGATGCCAAGGTATTGATTGAGCATGGTAAAGCTTGTTGCCTGCGTGTTCACGGACGCCTGATAGCCGGCCCATTTGCAGAAATAACCGTGCTCCGCACCGCTGGCCTTGATGGTTTCTACCATTCCAATGCCGGAAACGGTCGCGGCGGCCAGCTTGCCTTCATCGCGAAGCTGCACGCGGGTCATGTTGATGCGCTTTTTGGAGATCAGGCGGCTCATAAGGATGTTTAGAAAAATGCTGGCCGTGCCGATCAGCGTGAGCAGAGGAGAGTAATGCAGCATGATGATCAAATAGAATGCCATCATGGCAGTGCTGAGTACCAAGGGCGCCAGGGTATTCACCAGTGTCTCCGCGATAGAGGCGTTGGTGCTCTGACGAGTCTGAATGTCGCCTGCCGTGCGCTGAGAGAAAAACTCCATGGGCATTCGCAGCACCTTCCACATAAAGGTACTGTTGCTGATTACTGCCATCTTGCCATTAATTCTCAGAGCAAAGACGGACCGGAGCGCTGCGATAAGGATTTGCAGCAGACTTACCGCTGCGAGCAAGCCGATAAAGGGCATCAGCGCATCCTTGTTTTCGCCTGTCAGCAGCCGATCCATGAAAAAGCGGGAGAATGCAGGCTGGAGCACGGCAAACAGATAGCCAATCACGCCGGTAAGCGTGACAAATGCCACCGCCGCGCCTGCTCCCGTGAGACGCTTGCGAACAAAACCCAGAATGCTTTTTTGTTTTCCGCTGGGCTGAAAGTGTTCTGCGGGTGCGAAGGTCAGGCAAATGCCGGTAAAGGCTTTGTCGAACTCCTCCATTGGAACCCGGACCTCTCCCCGCGCAGGGTCGTTTATGTAGGCGTAACCTCTTCGGAAGCCACATAACACGACAAAATGATTGAAGTTCCAATGGATGATGCAGGGAAACGTTCCGTTTTCCCTGATGGAGATCGGTTCCATACGAAAGCCCTTTGCCGTGAGGCCATAGCTGCGGGCCGCTCTCAGCATATTTCTCGCGTTGGAGCCATCACGGCTGACGCCGCAGTCGAGGCGCACCTGCTCAAGCGGGATCCACTTCTTATAGTAGGCCAGCACCATTGTCAGCGAAGCAGCACCGCATTCCAGTGACTCCATCTGCATGACAACGGGAACCTTGGCAATACCCTTTGTGATGGGCTGTTGAATGGTGTGTTCCTTCACAAGCGTCACCGCCTCAATGAAAGAGCATTTCTATGAGCTGTGTGCTCCGATAGCCCACGCTTGCCTCATAGCAGCCGTCCGGCATATTTGCGTTTGCGATTGCAAGGATTCTTCCGTCGTCATCCTGTCCCACAGAGAGCACCGGGGTTACAAGGTCACCCACCTTTACGTTCATGCCGACCTTCACATTTTGGGCAGCAGCCTCATCTGCAAATGTCATAGTCAGCACACCGTTTCTGGCCTCTACAGTACCCGCCGCATAGCTCTCCACCGCCGTAACAGAGCTCCAAATGAAAAGACCTGCAAGCAGAAGGATTACAGCAGCCAGCACGATCCACAAAGCGGGCGTTGTGACGCGGAGATAGTCGCCCAGCTGCTCTGGCGAAGAAATACGATCCACACTTTTCTGCCTAAAAAAGGGCTGCTCCATGGAAGCTCTCCTCCTGATTGCGTATTTAAGCGAAAGCAGGTCAACCGCTGCATTCTCTTTGTACCTATCCTTCTCCGACTGTTCGCATCTCGGTCTGCCGCAGTAAAAGAAGGTGGTACGCAGCTAAATTATACCATATTTTTTTAAAGAGGCAAATGCTTCAGCGATGATTTTTCCTTTACCCGAGGCAAATGCCACATAGTGCGAAGAATTTTCAAATGTGTTGGGTGGCCCAAACATGCAAAAGCTGCCCCGAAACGATCTCATGCAATCGTTTCGAAGCAGCTTTTTGGCACCCCCGGCGAGACTCGAACTCACTACCTTACGCTTAGGAGGCGTATGCTCTATCCAGGTGAGCTACGGAGGCATGTATTCATCCTTGAGGTATTCCCCAAAGGCCGGGTCTATTTTATACAATACGCGCCAATTTGTCAACTATGGCGGAATCCTTTTGGCATTTTTCCCTTTGCGGGCGCATAGAATAGAAGTATTCGGAAAGGAGGAGACCCATGAAATTCTCGTGCCTGCCCCAGAGCCCCCAGGAGGATATTGACGATCTGATCTTCGCCGGGGAGGAGTGCCACATCAGCAGCCGATAGGGAGGGCGGGCCTCGCCCCCCTTCGCTTTTCCTTCTGCGGCTCTGTCATCCAACGATATCGCCTTTTTGCCCTCTTATGGGACAAAAAATTTCTCTTTACATAGGGAAGGTTTTTTTATATACTATTTTGTGAAAATTAGGAAAATAGGAATGTGAGACGACTATGATTGAATTTGAAGCCTACAAAGGCAAGCTCCTGAACCTCAAGCCCGCCTTAGGCGCACTGCGGGAATCTCTGAACATCGACGGCCTCACCGACGAGCTGGAGCGCCTTCACGCGATGCAGGAGGCTCCTGGCTTCTGGGATGACCCGTCAAGCTCCCAGAAGATCGTGCGCAAGACGCGGACAATGGAAAACAAGGTGGAAAAATACGAAAAAATGTGCACCCAATGGGATGATCTTATGACCCTCATCGAAATGGCCCTGGAGGAAAACGACGATTCCCTTCTGGACGAGCTGACCGACGGTTATGAGAGTCTGGAGCATGAGATGGAGGTTTCCCGACTGGAGACCCTTCTCACCGGCGACTACGATGGCAACAACGCCATCGTGTCCTTCCAGGCCGGCGCGGGCGGCACCGAGGCGCAGGACTGGGCGCAGATGCTCTACCGCATGTACACCCGCTGGGTGGAGGCCCACGGCTTCACCTACAAAATTCTCGACTACCTCGACGGCGATGAGGCCGGCATCAAATCTGCCAGCATCCTGGTCGAAGGGGAGAATGCCTACGGCTTCCTGAAGAGTGAGAATGGCGTCCACCGGCTGGTGCGCGTCTCTCCCTTCGACGCCAACGCCCGGCGGCAGACCTCCTTCGCCGCCGTGGAGATCATTCCCGAGATCACCGATGACGCCAACGATGTGGAGATTCGTCCCGAGGATATCGAAATGCAGGTCTTCCGCTCCTCCGGTGCGGGCGGCCAGCACATCAACAAAACATCCTCTGCCGTTCGCCTCATCCATAAGCCCACCGGCATTGTGGTCGCCTGCCAAACCCAGCGCGATCAGTTTCAAAACAAGGAAACCTGTATGCGGATGCTGCGCTCGAAGCTTGTGGAAATCAAAGAGCGCGAGCACCTGGAAAAGATCTCCGATATCAAGGGCGTCCAGCAAAAGATCGAATGGGGTAGCCAGATCCGAAACTATGTCTTCATGCCCTACACCCTGGCGAAGGATACCCGTACCGGCTACGAGATGACCAACATCAACGCCGTCATGGACGGCGAGCTGGATGGCTTCATCAACGCCTACCTAACCTGCGCTGCCACCGGAACCTGGGTCACAAAATAATTGAAAATAACCCAAAAAAACACTTGCGAAACCGGGTATTTTATGCTACTATAATTCATGCTGTTTTGCATTCATCCGATTCTATGATCCCCGGCATACCATTTCGGGCCGGAAGAACGGTTAATATGGAGGTTTATCATGGAAGTTCTTAGAATCATCTGCACGATTGTTATGCTGCTTGCTGCAGCGGCCCTGATTGTGATCGTTCTGTTCCAGTCCGGCAAGTCTGCGGGTCTGTCCGGCGCCATCGCCGGCAACGCCGACTCCTACATGAGCAAGAACAAGAACCGCTCCTGGGATGCCCGCCTGGCTGCCAGCACCAAGTGGGTTGCCGCTGTTTGGCTTGTGTGCACCTATGCGCTGAGCCTGCTGTAAGCTTCGCGTTCTGCCGCCCCCGCGTGTCAAAAAGTCTTTTTGACACGCGGGGGCGTTTTCAAAACTTTGAAAAAGTTTTGAAAAACGGTTGATTGAACGTGAAGGGCGGGCCTTACCCCCCCCCC
>JAZLFG010000048.1:0-13958 GCA_045615685.1 Faecousia sp. | reverse complement strand
AAAAAAGTCTTTTTGACACGCTGAGGCGTTTTTCAAAACTTCGAAGAAGTTTTGAAAAACGGTTTGATTGAACGCGAAGGGCGGGCCTTGCCCCCCTTCACTCTTCCCCCTGCGACTCAGTCATCCAGGCTTTAGCGGCTTTTTTGACAGTCCAGGTTATATATCTTAACAAGGAGGACATAGAATGAACGAGGTAGTACAGGCAATCGTGGATCGCAGAAGCATCAAAAGCTATGAGGCTCAGCAGGTACCCGCGGCATTGCTGGACGAGATTCTGCAGGCTGGCATCCATGCCGCCACAGGAATGGGCAAGCAAAGCCCGGTGATCGTAGTGCTGCAAAAGCCCGAGGATGTGGAGCGGCTGGAGAGAATGAACGCTGCCATTATGGGCGCAGAAGGCACACACCCCTTCTATGGGGCGCCTACGGTGCTGGTGGTATTGGCAAGGGCTGATATCCCCACAGCAGTTTATGATGGAAGTCTCGTCATTGGCAATATGCTGTTGGCGGCCAGCGCTCTGGGCCTGGGCGGCTGCTGGATTCACCGGGCAAAGGAGGAGTTTGAATTGCCCGAGGGAAAGGCGCTGCTCCGGCAGTGGGGCCTTTCGGATGCGTATATTGGCGTGGGCCACTGCGTCGTGGGCTATCCTGCTGCACCTCCTGCCCCGGCAAAGCCGAGGAAAGCGGATTATATTCTTCGCCCCTGATTGTGAAATAGTATTGCTATAAAAAGTTTCTTGTGGTATACTATATAAAAGTAAGCAGAAAATATAGCAATAAGGAGGCACTGTATGAAAACGGTAAAGGTCATTCTAAAAATCATGGCGGCACTTGCCGTTGTAGCAGGCGCACTATTCCTGCTGGCGGCCTACTGGGATAAGTTGTGTGCACTCTTTGCCAGATGTGGAGCGTGGAAGGAAAAGCTGCCCACCAAGGATAAGCTCATCCGGCTCAATCCCTTCCGCAAGGCGGAGATCCGGGCCGAGTTTGCCGATTACGCCGACGTAGATTAACACAAGACGCAAAACGGAGGCTGCCTCATTTTTGGCAGCCTCCGTTTTATGTGACTATGTTGATCAGAAGGATTGTCTCAAAATTGGCCGTCCGTTCAGGATAGCTCCGGACAGATGGTCGCCGGTGTAGGTGAGCTTGAGGGAGAAGAAGGGCTCGTCCTGGGAAAGAAGGGCAAGGAAGATGCGGTCACCCTCCCACTGAGGCAGCTCCGGGAGCTTTTCCAGCGCAATCCAGGCCAAATCTCCTTCGTCACAGGCTTTCAGCTCTCCTTCAAAGCCGTCAGCGGTGAATAGGTGCATATATTCCCCTTCCCAGCAGTCTGAGACGAAGGTCACGATGCCCCGATAGCGCCATCGGGTCAGGCGCAGGCCGGTCTCCTCTGCTACTTCCCGAAGCAGGCATTCGTCCGGACTTTCTCCTTCCTCCATTTTGCCGCCGACGCCGATCCATTTTCCCGCGTTTTCGTCCTGCTTCTTCTTTGTGCGGTGAAGCATCAGGCATTGATTCTCCCGGGTGAGATAGCATAGAGTTGTATTCTTCATCGCCTCACCTCAGACACGGCACAGGGAAATGGCGCTGTAGAGATTCTGAATTTCCACCTCCGTGATCCCGGCGGCGCATTCGCCGTCCAACGTCCAGTCGAGCGGCGCGGGGGAGGAGATTTGCAGCCTCGGGGCGCTGAGGAAGGTGAGCATTCGGGAGCTGTAGTCCTGCGTGGTCAAGGAGCGGACGCATTCATTTAGTTCAATGAGATCCCGGGGGGATTTGATCAGCATCAGCTCAAACAGCCCGTCGTTGAGATCCACCCGGCTGGCGTCCAGGGTCAGCACGCCACCCACGGAGGTCGTATTGCTGACCGCGCCGAAGATGTAGTCGTCCTCCAGGGTTTTGCCGTCTGTTTCGATCCGCATGTGCACCGGCCGAAGGGTGGGGATATCTTTGATGCCCTCCAAAATATAGGCCAGATGCCCCAGAAGGTTTTTGGCATTCTGAGGGGTGGCATAGGAGGTCTTAGCGAAGGCCCCAAAGGAGGCAACATAGGAAAAATACCGGTCGCCGAAGCTCCCCACGTCCACCGGGCAGGGTGTGCCGTCGATGGCGCACAGGGCGGCCTTCGGAATGGTCTTGGGCAGGTGGAGGGAGGCGGCAAAATCGTTGGTGCTGCCGCAGGGAATATAGCCAAGGGGCGTGGATAATCCCGCAGAGAGAACGCCGGTCATCACCTCGTTGAAGGTGCCGTCGCCTCCGGCGCAGACGATGCGGTCAAAATCCTTTCCCCTTTGGGCCGCAATCACGCTACCGTCGCCCCGCTCCAGGGTCATATAGATGGTAGTCTCATAGCCTCGTTCCTGGAACAGAGAGATGATCTGGGGCAGATAGCGGACAATCCGCTTTGTCCCGGCGCAGGGATTGACAATGAACAGCAAGGATTTCATGATATTACCTCATTTTTGAGATGGACTTTATTTTTTTGAAAAGCGCGCTCCGTATCCGCAGTGGCGGCAAAGCTCTGCCACCCGCAGACGTTGAGAAAACCCCTCATAAATGGCGCGGGCACGAGAAGAGGCGAGGATTTCCGCCAGAGGGGTGGAAAATATGTTACCCAGAGCCAGGTCTCCCTCGTGATCAAGGCAGCAGGGGACAACGGTGCCATCGCTCAGAATGCCCACCTGATCGCGCAGGGCGTAGCAAAAGCCGACGCTGCCCCGTTCCCGTGCGTTTCGATCCGGCCATTCAAACCGTTCGCCCCATTCCAGAAATACCCGGGGTGCAAGCCGAAAGCCTTTTGAATTCTCCGTCCAGCTTCCGGGAAAGCTTTCATGGAGCAGTTGAAGGATGGTTTCGTTCATTTGCCGAAGTCCGGGCTGCTCACCGTCGAGATTCCACAGGCGGAGGCAGCAGATGATTCCGCTTTTTCCGGCGGCCTTGGCAAATTCACCGCAGGCGCGGATATAGCGCTCTGGCGAGCGCGTGCCGTTGGCCTCGAAGCTGTGGAGGGAGACATTCACCTTGTGGAGTGCGGGATGGGAAAGCAGCAGCTCGGCGCGGTTTTCCAGAAGTATGCCGTTGGTGGTCAGGATCACGCGAAGCGTATGCTCGTGTGCGATATCGAGCATTTGGGTCAATTGGGGATGCAGCAGCGGCTCTCCCATCACATGGAAGTAGACAAATTCGGTCCAATGCCGCACCTCCGGGGCAATTTTCCGGAATTCCTCCGCAGACATATCCCGGGGCGTCCGCCCGGTGCCGGGGCAGAAGGCACAGGTGAGGTTGCAGCGGTTCGTGATCTCTACGTAGGCTTTGGACAGCATAGGCGCCTCCGGATAATTGTTCTATATTTTCTCCATTATAACACGAAGCACCCGAAAAAAAAGAACAAAATGTAAATTTTTCCGAAATAAAAAATGTGCATCGCGGGCAATTGCGCGATGCACATTTTTAGCACGTTGAGGATCAGCAGCGGCGCATACAGTGCAGGGAATCGTCGATGGTATCCTCGATGCAATCAGCGGTTCGCTGCATGGCGCGGCGCACCTTATTCTGCCGAGGCATCATCAGGATTGCGGCTGCGCCGAGGGCCATGCCCGCGCCCAGAGACAGGGCAAAGGTCTTGAGCTCCACAAAAATCACCTCCTTGCAAAAAGGATTCCCCTTCGGATTCCTTTTCACACGCCAAAGCACGACCAAAAAATGCAAAAAAGGATAGGCAGAGCGAGAAACGCCCAGCCTATCCATATGTATGAAAGGAAAGCGGCTATTTTTCGACGGTGTACGCCAGAATGGAATCGTCGTCGAAGACCCAGTCCTGGACGTTGATAATGTCGTACTTTTCCTTTGTGCTGCGGATGACAACTTTGCTGAGGCCTGCGTTGATGATCAGGCGGCGGCACTGAGGGCAGGGGATGATGTGCTCGATCAGTTCGCCCGTGCGGGCATCGCGGCCAGCCAGGTAGATGGTGCCGCCGACGCACTCGCTGCGGGCGGCGGAAATGATGGCGTTGGCCTCGGCGTGGACGCTGCGGCAAAGCTCGTAGCGTTCGCCGTCGGGAATTTGCATCTTCTCTCGGATGCAGTAGCCGAGATCAATGCAGTTGCTGCGACCCCGGGGAGCGCCGTTGTAGCCGGTGGCGACAATTTCGTCGTTGCGGACGATCAGCGCTCCATACTGCCTGCAGGCGCAGGTGGAACGCTCCAAAACAGTCTGGGCAATGTCCAGATAATAGTTCTCTTTATCTATACGGCTCATCTGTGATTCCTCCAGATTCGTTTCTTCCGCTTATTATACAACGTTTTTCTTTTTTAAGCAAGAGGAAAAAGGAATATTTCGCCGCCAGCTCTGGAAAAATTCATCTTTTTTCGGATTCTCGCTCCACAACCCCGGCTAAAATACCGCATTTTTCGAGCCAGCCGCTCCCCACTTAAAAAAAGACAGAAGCTCTGCAAGCAATGTGAAGCTTCAAATTTACCATTTTCAACTATTTGCAGGAATTCTTTCGTTTGCTTCGGGGGCGATTTTCAGGGAATGTACATGCCGCCGTCGGGAGAGAGCAGCCGCCCTTCCCTACCGCAAGCGCACCCCTGTGTCACACCTGGCGGATTCGTCCCTCGATCCGGAAGCCCTCGTTTGTAATTGCTCCGTGGCGCAGAAGCTTTCCGGCAGCAGCTCCTTTAGCGACAAGGTACGAAAATGTCCCACACCGCAGCTCAAATGAACCGGGAACTCGTCAGCACAGAATTCGCGCAGCACCTGACGGCAGACTCCGCAGGGCGGACAGACCTGTGTCACCGGTGCACCGGCGCTGCCGCCTGCCACTGCAATGGCGGAAAAGTCCCGATGACCTTCGCTGACAGCCTTGAAGATGGCGGTGCGTTCGGCACAGACGGTAGGCGTAAAGGCGGCATTTTCAATGTTGCAGCCGGTGTAGACTGTGCCGTCGGAGCACAGAAGCGCCGCCCCGACCGCAAAGCCGGAGTAGGGGCAGTAGGCCATTTCCCGGGCCTTCTCTGCCAGATGAATGAGTTCTTTTGGCGATATCAATGAGCAACCTCCTTTAAAATAGCTTTGGCAAAGCTTTCTCCGTCACAGGGGAAGCGGAACCCCAAAAGCTCTGCGACTGTGGCGGCGACGTCCGCAAAGCTCCGGCGGGTGCCGAGATTTTTCGGGTGGATTGCCTCGCCATAGACCAGCAGCGGCACATATTCCCTGGTGTGGTCGGTGGTGGCGGCGTAGGAGGGATCGCAGCCGTGGTCGGCGGTGAGTATCAGCACATCCTCCGGCTCCAACTGTGGCAGGAACGCTCCCAACCATTGGTCAAAGGCACACAGGGCGGCGCTGTAGCCGGCAATGTCCCGGCGGTGGCCGTAGACCATATCAAAATCCACAAGATTGACAAAGCACAGCCCATGAAAGTCCTCTTTGGCATAGGCGAGGGTTTTTTCCATGCCGTCGGCGTTAGACTTTGTGGTGACGAATTCGCTCAGGCCCCGGCCTGCAAAAATGTCGTGGATTTTTCCGATGCCAATGCTGGCGTATCCCGCGGCTTGCACCGCGTCGAGCAGGGTGCGCCTGGGTGGCGGCAGGGAAAAGTCATGGCGGTTGGCGGTGCGGGTGTAATTGCCCGCCCCTTTACCCACGAAGGGGCGGGCAATCACGCGGCCGACACTGTGGGGCCCCTGCAAAATATCCCGGGCGATGCGGCAATAGCCATATAGCTGCTCCGGCGGTACGATGTCCTCATGGGCGGCAATCTGGAAGACCGAATCGGCGGAGGTGTAAACGATCAGGTCGCCGCTGCGCATATGCGCGTCTCCATATACATTGATGACAGAGGTACCGGACCAGGGGGCGTTGGCCAGGATCCCTCTGCCGGTTCTTTCCCGAAACGGCGCCAGAATTTCCTCCGGAAAACCGTTGGGATAGGTAGGAAAGGGCTGTGCAGATATGAGCCCTGCAAGCTCCCAGTGGCCGGTTGTGGTGTCCTTGCCCTGAGAGGCCTCCGACAGACGGGCCAGCGCAGCAATTGGAGCGTCATTTTTGGGCAGAAAATCCACACCGTCTATATGGCCCAAGCCAAGACGCAGTAGGTTGGGAAGCTCGAAGCCCTTCGCTCCCGCGCAGGCGCGCAGGGTGTTGGTCCCCACGTCCCCGAAGGCAAATGCATCCGGCAGCGCACCAATGCCAAAGGAGTCGAGTACGATTAGAAAAATTCGTTTGATCATATCGTTATCCTTTCCGGACGGTGTTCCGAAAGCCGAGATCGTGGGAGACGGCTTGGGCGGCCTCCTGCAAGGCCTGGGCGGTGCGTGTGTAGTAGTCCTGCTCGCCCGGGTGCAGTAGGCCCACAATGCCGATGGCATAGTTGCATTCGCCCCGGCTGTCGAAGATTGGGGCGGCCATGGATTGCAGACCCAGCTTATATTCCTCCCGTTCCAGGGCGATGCCGGTCTGCCGTACCTCCTTAAGCTGCTGCTGGAAGGTGTCCCAATCGGTGATGGTGTTGGGGGTCAGCGCCTTCATGCCCTGGTGGCGCAGCAGCAATCGGACTTCTGCCTCTGGACGATTGGCAAGGATTGCTTTACCCTGGGAGGTGCAGTGCAGCGGCATCCGGGTGCCCGGCTCCGATGAGACCCGAAAGCCCTCGTGGGGCTCGGCGCAGTCGGCCAGCAGCAGCTCATTGAAGGTCAGCCGGGCCAGGTAGGCGGATTCCTTCTGCGTAGCCACTAAGTGAAGCAGATGTGGCTTTGCCAGCGCCACCGCGTCCCAGGCCATGTGTACCGCGCTTCCCAGCTCGAACAGATGGTAGCCCAGCCGGTATTTCCCGTCGAGGGGGTTTTGCTCCACGATGGCACAGTCTACCATGGTGGAAAGCAGACCGTGAATGGTGCTCTTTGCCCAGCCGGTCAGCTTCACCAGCTCCGTGAGCGACAGCGCGTGTCCCGCGTGCCAGAAGCAGTCGAGAAGCTTGGCTGCCTTCTCGATGGATTGGACTTTTCTTCCCTGGGTTCCCATGAGATCACCTCCGGTTGTTGTCCTCATTATAAAATAAGGATTTTGGTTCGTCAATGCGAAACTATTTCCGCAGGGAACGAAAACGGTTGTCATTCTTTGCGGAATGTGCGATCCTATTTTTACCCAAGTTCCAGAGCCTGTGCATCCTGTGGCGAGATGCTATGGACGCAGGCCGGCGGCAAAGGGTTCGGCTGGAAACGGCCGCGCCTTCCGCATTTGAGAACGGAACGGGGCGGCCTTGCTGTACTCTTTTTTATGTTCCGGCTCGTGTGGAGCCGGAATTTTTGTTTTAAAGGGGAAGCCTATGAAGCGAATGCTATGCCTTCTTTGCCCGCTGACCCTGCTATCCGGCTGCGGTGCTGTGCGCGTGTCGTCCCGTGGACGAAGCATTCAAGACAGCGCGGGGCGCAGCGTGACAGTACCCGATGAGATCACGAGGGTCGCGCCCAGTGGCGCGGTGGCCCAAATGATCCTGGTCACCCTGGCGCCGGAGCTGCTTGCGGGGGTATCCAAGCAGCCGGACGAGGCGACGATGGTGTATCTTCCGGATGTGCTGGGGCAGCTCTATGGCAGCCGGGGCGATCTCAACCGGGAGGCACTGATTGCGGCCAGTCCCCAGCTCATTGTAGACATGGGAAAACAAAAAGAGCACATGGCGGAGGATCTGAACGCGATGCAAGCCCAGATCGGCATCCCCACAATTTTTATAGAAGCGTCCTTAGAGAACCTCCCCGCTGCCTACCGAATGCTGGGAGAACTTTTGGAAAAGCAGGATGAGGCGGAGGCATTGGCAACCTATATCGACGATGCGCTTGCCCTGTGCCGGGAGAACCGGGCGAAAATTCCTGAGGAAAAGCAGCGCACTGTAGCCTTTACGACTGGGCCGGAGGGCCTTGCCTGCAACGCGGCGGGCAGTGTGCAGGCGGAGGTCATCGACCTGATGGGCGGCATAAACGCGGTTGTTGTGCCGGAAATTCAGAATCGGAACGGCGGCAATGAGATTTCTATGGAGCAGATGTATGGATTACCTTGCCGGGCGGGGCTTTTGCCACATTTCCGGCGGAGAGCGGCAGCTAGCCCTGATTGCCCGCGCTTTGGTTCAGGGAGCGAAGCTCCTTCAGCATGTCAAAAAAGTCTTTTTGACACGCTGAGCGCGTCGCAGAACACAAGGCTGCGACGCGCTAATTTCATGTAAATCAGAATTTTCCGCTGGAGCCGGAGAAGCCGCTGGAGTGGCTGGAGCTGCCGGAGCCACCGGAGGAGGTGTTGTGCTCAATGCGTCTGCGGGTTTCTGTGACATGGGAGAACTTATCCTCCCGGATTTTGAACTGAACACCCTCCGCGCTTAGGTAGGAGCGGGCGGTCTTGGCAATTGCCACCGACTTCATCTTGGCTTTGAGCACCAGGCAAATGACAAGGGCAATCAGGAAGCCGAGGATGAGAGAAATCACGATTGCACCGACAGTAACGACAGAATGGCCGCGATCAGAATTGCCGCGATAGCCGTCATTGGAATTGCCGCCATTGGAGATATCTACCGGCGCACCTTCCTCGGCCTGTGCGAGATATGTCAGGCTGCAGGAAAGATAATCCGAAAAGCCGCCAAACCAGTCATTTTCACGGAAATCATCCAAAAATTCCTGGGTAATTAAGTCTCGGCCATAGTCTGTAAAAGTGGTAAGGCTGTAGTCGCCATAGGCAATCAGGGCGTAGTCCCGATCGGCCATGCTGAGCATCAGGAGCATACCGTCCCGATCCGTGCCATAGCCGAGGCCGTGGGAAAGGTAGTATTGCTCGGCAGCCTCAAAGACGCCACGAGTGTTGAAATCCAGGTAATCGTCCACCGTCACCACATAAATGCCGCACGGATACTGCGCGGCAATCTCCTGAGCCATCGCCTCTAAATCGGTGCGATCTTCCTCGGAAAGAAGCTCGGCTTCGTCCAGAATATAGGTAAAATCGGAAGACGAGGGCACGGAAAGGCTCTGCTCCGCCAGGAACGAGCCCATAGCACTAGCATAGTAGTTCAGACCCTGCACGCAGACGGCACAGTCACTTGCCAGGTCGCCGTACCAGGCCTCGGTGTTGAACCAGGTGTCCAGGGGCGCCAACTGGGCAGACAGGTCAGCCTCCAGGCCTTCGGCCCAGACGCCGCCGGTATGGATGCTGTAGTTGCCAAAGGTGAAGCTATTATCTTCATTTTTGAAGATATAAAGCAGCAGGAGAATGCCGTCGTGCGCCTCACCCACGCCGTATCCGAACCGTTCATAGAAGCCTTGAGGTTCTTCCTCTGTGGCGTAATCCTCTAAACCGTCCACGATATTCACCCGCACCTCCACGCCATAGGTGTCAGTCAGGCTCTGCAGGGTCTGCGCCAGGAGTGTCATGGCTTCGGCGTCCATTTCTTCAGTCTTATCGAGGACGAGGCCGTAGTCGTTGGCCGCCGAGGCGGGCAGAGTCAGGCAGAGCACCGTCAGGAGGGCAAGCGCGATTGTAAAAATTCGTTTCATTGAAATTGCCTCCTTTTCCCATCAAGCGAGCAAGAGGCCGATCCATCTGCCAATTCCGCCGGAAATGCCGGTGAACAGGAGAAAAGCGGCGATTGCGACGGTCAAGGCAAGGAGCGTCAGGTAGAACTTTTTCATGTCCACCGGCAGGTCGCCCACCAGCTTGCCGGTCTGGCCGTTCATGGCAAAGAGGTAATTTTTCTCGTTCCATTTGGTATTCAGCATCCAGACCGGCAGCATTGCGTATTGCACCGTGCCTTTTTTGACACGGACGTCGCCGCCGCGCTGGCGCACCGTGGTATAGCCCCGGACGTCGTTGCGCATAAGCTCCTGGACGGTGGTGCGAACGCGGGTTCCGATTCGCCCGGCACAGCTCTCGGCGCTGACATCGTATTTGTCCGCCAGATAGCCCGGCAGGTAGGCGGTGGAGAAGTCCCTGAGCTCGTTGTAGTGGAAGGGCTCGATGGAGTCCATGTAGTCGTCCGGCATCTTGCTGGAGCCGTCAGCCGGGATTTTGAGAAAGCGCATGGTGCCTGCCCGACGCACATGATAGTGCTCTGTGGTGGTGATCTCATAGCTGCCGGAGATGCGGGTATGGACCTTTGTGGCAGCGAAGGTCAGGTCGGCGTCAGCGGAGGTGTTGAACAGCCAAAAGGGGACATAAATGCCCTTGATCTCCTGAATATGGTTTTCGTCGGAGAAGACCTTGGGCAGAAAAAATTTTCCTTTATAGTGCGCCTTCAGGGCAGCTATGGCGGCGTCCTTGCTCTGCTTGAAGGGAATGACGTAATCCGGCTTCAGCGCACCCTGGAATTGGCCCGGTACAATGGTGGGGTTGCCGCAGTAAGGGCAGCTCGTGGCGGCGGTGGTGGCGTCGCAAAGAAGCTGCGCACCGCATGACGGGCAATTGTAGGCGCGCATTCCGGCGGCGTCCTCGCCCCAGTCGCTGCCGAGGCCGGACATATCCCATTCGTCGGGGGTTGCTGTTTTTGCTTCGGCCTCTTTTTGGGCGTACATGGCCTCAATTTCTTCTACCGGGAAGGCGCTGCCGCAGTATTCGCATTCGAGCCTCCCTGTGGCGCTGGAAAAATGCAGTGCGCCGGTACAGGCGGGACATTGGTAGTTGGTCACATTCGTTGGCATTTTAGGATTCCTCCTTTTGATGTTTTGTGGGAAAAACCTTTTGCCTCTTTTTTTAAGTTATCATACTCCCCGGACTTTGTCCAGAAATTTTTTAGGGCTTGCGGGGAACCGAAAAATGCGCTATTCTAAGATGGGAGGGATGCGTATGGACAAAGAAAGCCAGCGCCGCAGCGCGATTTGGCTGCGGCGGAATATGGATGCGGCTGCACGCGTCCGGGCAAGCCTGGAGATTTGCAGGCGTCTGCAGGCTCTGCCGGAAATTCTGAATGCCTCGGTGATTTTTTCTTATCTTGCGATGCCCGAGGAGGTGGAGCTGGAGGAGTTCCACGCCTGGGCGCGAGCCCGGGGGATTGTACTCGCCTTCCCGGTGACGGGAGAGGGAGGGGAGATGGAGGCCTATGCCCCCAAGCTTCCCTGCCAATGGGGACGGGATCGGTTTGGGATCCGGATGCCGGAGGTGGCCTCGTCTTGCCATATTGCCCCAGAGGAAATCTCTTTGGTACTGGCACCTTGCGTTGCCTTTGATGAAAAGGCCCGACGATTGGGTCAGGGCGGGGGATATTATGACCGGTATTTTCTGCGCTGTCCCCAGGCCTACCGGGTGGGTGTTGCCTTTGAAGCGCAGCGACTTCCGGAAATTGTTTGCACAGATTTGGATGTGTCCCTCCACACAGTTGTGACGCAGCGGCGCATTTACCTCGCGCCTTGAAGATTGTCGAAAAGTGGGGCAAATGGCTTGCGGTGGCAGGTAAAATCTGGTATAATAAAGAAGCTTGATAAGGATTAAAATAGGAGCTGGTTATGCCGATACTTTCTACATACATTACCAAAGGGCTGATGACCTTTTTCCTCTCTATGGTGCCGGTGCTGGAGCTGCGTGCGGCGATTCCGTTGGGCATTGCCGCAGGGCTGCCGCCACTGGCCGCTCTGGCAGTGGCCGCAGTGGGGAACCTGGTGCCGGTGCCTGCCATTATTTTGCTGATTCGGCGCATTTTTGCCTGGCTGCGAAGGTGGAGCTTCTTCCGGAGGGCGCTGGACGCGTTGGAGCGCAGGGCGCACCAGAAGGGAAGCGTTGTGCGCAAATATCGCCTGCTTGGCCTTGTGGTTCTTGTGGCCATTCCGCTCCCCGGCACCGGAGCCTGGACGGGGGCCTTGGTGGCGACCTGCCTGGATATTTCCCTCAAGCGGGCCATGCCGGCCATTGCCTTGGGCGTAGTCATTGCGGGAAGCATCACCACAGCGGTCACCTGCGGTGCGGTGCATTTATTTTGGTGAAAATTTTTTGGCTCCGTCAGGGTTCGACGGACTTTGCACCCATACTGTGCGATACTTTAAGCACAGCTTATCCAATGCGAGCACACTTCAGACTCAGTTCGCAAAATCCCATGGGGTCTGCTGCGGAGCGAAGGTTCCGCGGCAGGCCATTTTTTTGTTTTGTCAGCGCAGCAGGCACACGGCGTGGCAGGCCATGCCCTCCTGGCGGCCGGAGAAGCCGAGCTGCTCCTCGGTGGTGGCCTTGATGTTAATTTGCCCCAACGTCAGACCCAGCACCCGGGCGAGGTTTTCTCGCATCTGAGGAATGTGGGGGGCCAATTTGGGCTTCTGGGCGATCATGGTTACGTCGATGTTCTCGATGGCATAACCCTGTCCGGCGATCAGGCTTCCGACCCGCGCCAGAAGAAGGAGGCTGGAGGCATCCTTGTACTGGGGGTCGGAATCAGGGAAGTGCATCCCAATATCGCCCAGGGCGGCCGCGCCCAGTAGGGCGTCCATCACTGCGTGCACCAGCACATCCGCGTCAGAATGGCCGAGTAATCCCGTGTCGTGGGGGATCTGCACGCCTCCCAGAATCAGCGCCCGACCCGCAACCAGGCGGTGGACGTCATAGCCATGTCCGATTCTCATAGTTTGTCCTCCAAAATCAGCCGTGCAATGGCCAGATCTAAGGGTGTGGTAATCTTCAGGTTGGTTTCCGCCCCCTGGGTCAAAAAGACATGTAAGCCCAAATGCTCAACGGCGGCGCAATCATCTGTCAGAGAAATCTGATCTTGCCGTGCTTTCTCCAAGGCAGCTCGCAGCAGGTCATAGTCGAAGACCTGGGGAGTTTGCACGGCGTAGAGGTTGCTGCGTTCCGGAGTATCAATGACGATGTGCTGGCTGGCCATTTTGATGGTATCCTTGACCGGGATTGCCGGAGCGGCAGCGCGGGTTTTGATGGCCATTCGAAGCGTCTCGGTGATGATTTGCTGGCTTACCAGGGGACGGGCGGCGTCGTGGATGGCCACCAGGGCCGTCTGCCGGGATACAGCTTGCAGGCCTGCTTCCACGGATTCCGACCGCGTTTTTCCACCGGGTACGACCTTTGTGACTTTTTTCAGCCCCCGGGAGAGAAGAAGCAGCTTGACCTTTTCCACAAGCTCTTCCCGGGTGACCACGATAAGCTCCGTAATTCCGGGGTGATTGTCCAGCGCGAGGGCAGCACGCTCCAGCACGGTCATGCCGCCAAGCTTTGCCAATAGCTTATCCTGTCCGCCCATGCGAGTAGAACTGCCGGCGGCTACCAGAATGGCAGCGCAGGATTCCGTTTTTTTCCCTGCCAGACGGAAAAGGAATTTGGGAAGCGACATGGAGACCTCCTTCTTACAGGGCGTTTACCAGCTCCTTGAAGAAGCGGCCCCGTACCATAAAATTCTTAAATTTATCAAACGCGGCGCTGGCTGGACTCAGAAGTACCACGTCTCCGGGCAAAGCCCGAGCCGCTGCCAGATGCACGGCTTCCGTGAAATCGTCAAGCTCCAGAATTTCCGGCGCACCGACACGGTACGCTGCGGCCTTTTCCACTGCCTCGCGGATTTTTGGCCCGGTTGCGCCGGTGAGGATCAGGAGCTTGACATGCTTACAAATCTCAGGCCCCAGCATGTCGTAGGGGATGTGCTTATCGTAGCCGCCGGCAATCAGGATGAGTGGCTCGGAGAAGCTGCGAAGTCCCGCAATGGTGCGGCTGGGGGAGGAGGCGATGGAGTCGTTGTAGAAGCGAACGCCGTCTTTTTTTCGTACCAGCTCGATCCGATGCTCCACACCGCCGAAGGTGTTTGCCACCTGTCGGATATCCTCGTCACGAACCAGATTCCTTACTGCACAGATGGCGGCCATATAGTTTTCCACATTGTGAAGCCCCGGCAGCAAAATCTCCTCCTGACGCAATAGCTCCCGCATTTCCCCGTCCTCGATCCAGTAGATGATGCCGTCTTCCAGGAAGGCACCCCGGTCGGGTCTATGTTTTCG
>JAZLFG010000047.1:0-27723 GCA_045615685.1 Faecousia sp. | reverse complement strand
AGGATACTGCGTGAGGTGGCTGCCGTCAATATCAAAATAATGGAGGGCGGTTTCTCCCACAGCGCACAGCCGCCGCTTCCCCACAAAGGCCAGCTCAAAAATCAGGTCACCGCCCAGGGAAAGCTCCGCCGTAGGCTCCTCCTGATCGGTAGCGAAGAATACGGCGCTGGAATTGTAGCTGTTGTCCTCCAGTCCCAGCGCGATGGCGGCCAGGACATCCCCCTTCGGTGACAGCGCACACTGGCTGAAGAATTGGGTGGAGGAATACCAGCGGTAGGTTTGCGTACCGGAGGCGCTCAGTACGGTCAGGACGGTCTTGTAGCCACTCTGGTGGGCGGCATAGCAGATGCCGGCGTTCTTGGAGAGATCGGCATCAATTAGAGTGCCGTCTACCGCCAGATCAAGTTGAGCGCCTTTTGCATGGTGGACGGTGCAGATGCGGTTGCCGCCGACACCGTAGCTCATGGCAATATTGCCATTTTCCAGAAGGACAGGGGGATCCATCTGGTTTTGCATCAGGGCGGTTTCCCGACCCTTTTTGTCGAAGCATTGCAGGCTGCTGACAGAAGCCATGGCAAGGCCGTCCCGGAAGCTCAGAAAACAATTTGTGTTTTGGGCGTCAAAGGTGAAAAGGGTATCCTTACCGGCATAGCGCAGAAATCTGCCAGCGCGGTCAAAAAGCCTTGCGCCACCAAAGATCACGAAGCTTACAATGCCCACAATCAGCGCTGCTGCAAGAAAGAATAGAAGTAACTGCCGGTTTAGGCGAAGGGGCTTGCGCGGATGCTTGGCGGGCGGCGTAGTTGGACTAGGCTCTGGCGCCTGTGTGGGAGAATTATCCTGAAATAGAGAGAAAAGAAATTCATCTTCCGGGAAATTCAGGTCATCTGGCAGATCGTCCGGTAAATCCTCCGGGATAGGGGCCGTATCAGACATGGCCGCCTCTTGTGCGGGCACGTCGAGTGGTGTCGAGAGATCGGATTCATTCCACATGGAAACACACCTCCGGTGTTTCATACCAAAGCTGGGTCATATAGAGCCCTCCTGCCGGAACGGTGGGGCCTGTGGCAGTTCGGTCGCCGCGGAGGAGAATTTCACCCAACGCCTCAGGCGCGATTTTTCCCTCCGCCGCCCAGACCAGGGTACCGGCCATGGCCCGCGCCATGTTGTAGAGGAAGCCGTTGGCGCAGACCCGAAGGTGGATCAGATCGCCTGTGCGCTCTACCTGATAATAGTAGACAGTGCGCACCGTGGAGCGCACATCGGTTCCAACGGAACGCACCGCTGCGAAGTCGTGGGTGCCGACAAACTGGTCTGCGGCGGCCTGCATGATAGCTTCATCCAGATGCTTGGGATAAAACCAGGCGCGGTTTACATAAAACGGATCCCGAATCCGGGAGTTATAGATGAGGTAGGTATATTCCTTCCGCACGCACGAGCCGATGGCGTTAAAGCTCTCGGGCATTTCCCTTGCGCCGGTGATGACAATATCCTCCGGCAGATGGGTATTCAGGGCATAGGGGAGACGATCGACGGGGATGCGGGAATCGGTGCGGAGGTTGGCCACATAGCATCGGGCGTGGACGCCCGCATCTGTGCGGCCGCAGCCTGTGATGTGCACCCGATGGCCAAGCACCCGAGCGGCGGCCTTCTCCAGGGTTTCCCCGACGGTGATATTGTTCTTTTGAATCTGCCAGCCGTGGTAGGCTGTGCCGACATAGGTAAGAAACAGGGCAATATTTCGCAATCCGTACCTCCCGGCCTACAGGCCAAAGCTGCGCAACACGATGACGCCTGCGAGGAAGCCCGTGCCCAGCGCCAGCGCCAAAACGTCTCGAAGCTGCATATGGAGTTTTTTCATTCGGGTACGACCCTTGTCCCCCTGGTAGCAGCGCGACTCCATTGCGATGGCCAGCTCATCTGCCCGGCGGAAGGCGCTGATAAACAGGGGCACAAGAATCGGGATCAGAGCCTTTGCCCGGCGGATCAGGTTGCCGGATTCAAAATCCGCGCCCCGAGCCTTCTGGGCAGAGATAATCTTGTCCGTCTCAGAGATAAGGGTGGGGATGAAGCGGAGTGCAATGCTCATCATCATGGAAAGCTCATGGACGGGTACCTTGAGCTTCTTCAGGGGCTTCAAAAGCTGCTCCATCGCGTCGGTCAGTGCGATGGGGGAGGTGGTGTAGGTTAGCAGGAATGTGCCGAAGATCAGCATAATGATCCGGGCGATCATAAAGAAGGCGTTGCGGATACCCTCTTTCGTGATAGTGAAAATCCAGAAGGACACCAGGGGAGCGCCCTCGGTGTAGAAGAGGTTCAGTAGTCCCGTCAGCACAATGATGATCAGCAAAGGCTTGAGTCCCTTGACAATCAGGCGCAGGCGAATGGTAGAAAGCGCCATGGCAAGCGCCAGAAACACTGCCACGAGGGCATAGGACACATAGGCCTTTGCGCAAAAGAGGGCGATAATATAGAGTGCCACAAGGATTAGCTTCGTCCTTGGATCGAGCCGGTGGACAGGACTGTTGCCCGGAAAGTACTGGCCAAGGGTAATGTCTTTCAGCATGCGTGGCCTCCTCTCAGCGAGAGAAGTGCACGAGCGGCGGCTTCCACCGTGTAGACGCCGGCAGGCACAGGAAGACCAAGCTGCCGCAGCCGGGTGAACACCTGGGAGATTTGGGGCACATCCAGACCAATGTCAATCAGCGTCTGACTCTGGGTAAACACCTCGGCGGGAGTACCGTCCATGAAGATACTCCCCTGGTTCATCACGACGATCCGCTCCACCGAGGCGGCAATTTCCTCCATGGAATGGCTGACCATGACAATGGCAGCACCGCACTTGGCTCGATAGTCCCGGAGATTTTGCAGCAGGCTTTCTCTGCCTTCGGGATCCAGTCCGGCGGTGGGCTCGTCGAGGATTAAAATTTTCGGCCGCATGGCGATCACTCCCGCGATGGCCACCCGGCGCTTCTGCCCGCCAGAGAGCGCAAAGGGGGATGCGTCCAGCAGCTGCTCCGGCACGCCTACAAAGCCTGCTGCCTCCCATACCCGTTCTCGAATTTCAGCTTCGCTTACCCCCATGTTTTTTGGGCCGAAGGCGATATCCTTGTAGACGGTTTCCTCAAAGAGCTGATACTCCGGATATTGAAACACCAGCCCCACTTGAAAGCGGAGCTGCCGAGTGAAGGCGGTGTCTCGCCAAATATTCTCTCCCTCAAAGAAAATCTCTCCCTGGGTAGGCTTGAGAAGGCCGTTGAGGTGCTGAATCAGCGTGGATTTGCCGGAGCCGGTGTGACCGATGATGCCAACAAATTCCCCGGCATTCAGCCGAAGGTCAATGTGGGAGATGGCAGTACGGGCAAAGGGCGTCCCAATGCTGTAGGTATGGCTCAGATCTCGGGTTTCAAGTAGTGGGGCCAACGTAAGAACCTCCGAAGGATGAATTCGTAAAAAAATGATAGATGGCGTCCGCACAGTCCTCCACATTGAGCGCCTCCAGGGGAAGCTGGCAGCCCGCCTGGTTGAGGGCATACAAAAGCTGGATTGTCTGAGGCGCGTCGAGGCCAACACTTCGAAGCAGCTCCGGCTGGGAGAAGACCTGCACCGGGCTGCCGCTGGTAATGATTTTCCCACCGGCCATGACGACAATGCGGTCTGCCAAGGCGGCCTCCATCATATGATGGGTGATCAGTACCACGGTGATGCCGTTTTCCCGGCACAGCTTGCCGATGGTGGCCAATACTTCCCGCCGTCCCTGGGGGTCTAACATGGCGGTGGGCTCGTCCAGCACGATGCACCGGGGCTGCATGGCAATGATCCCGGCAATGGCAATGCGCTGCTTTTGCCCGCCGGAGAGAAGATGGGGGGCGTGTTCCCGAAATTCGTACATACCCACCTGCCGAAGGGCGTCGTCCACCCGTGCGCGTATCTCATCCGAGGGAACGCCGAGATTTTCCGGCGCAAAGGCCACATCCTCCTCTACCACGTTGGCGACCAATTGGTTGTCCGGATTCTGAAATACCATGCCGACAGTGCGGCGAATATCAATTAGAAGGGCTTCGTCTTGCGTGTCCATGCCGAACACCGTGACTGAGCCGCCCTGGGGCAATAAAATGGCGTTGAACTGCTTTGCCAGGGTGGATTTTCCCGAGCCGTTGTGGCCCAATATTGCCACAAAGCTACCCTCCTCCACCTGAAGGCTTAGATTTTCAAACACTGGCACGGCAACCTTGCCATCCAGAGGTTCATATTGAAAGGTGATATGATTTGCGCAAATTGCTTCACTCATCGTTTTTTCCTTACGTTCTCGACCATCGTCCGGCAGCGCCGCAGGGGAGCACCAGGCCGGAGCCGGTCACGGGGAGCCCCAGCTCATCGCAGTCGGAGTGGCCGCCAAATTTTGGACCAAACACACTATCCATGATGCATCCCAGCACGCTGGGTGCGAGACCGGTGGTATAAGAGTTGATCAGGACGAACAGGGGCTCGTCGGATAAGACCTCCGCTACCTGCTGCACGAAGGGATAGAGGTTTTGTTCCAGCTTCCAGATTTCACCGGAGGGACCCCGGCCATAGGAGGGGGGATCCATAATGATAGCGTCGTATTTTTTGCCCCGGCGGATCTCTCGCTCCACAAATTTTCCGCAGTCATCAATGATCCAACGGATGGGCGCCTCCGCAAGGCCGGAGGAGCGGGCGTTTTCCTTTGCCCAGGCGACCATGCCCTTGGCTGCGTCCACATGGCAGACGCTGGCGCCTGCGGCAGCTGACGCCAGGGTTGCACCGCCGGTGTAGGCAAAGAGATTCAGCACCCGAATCGGGCGCTTGGCAGAGCGAATGGTAGACATAATATAGTCCCAGTTGGCGGCCTGCTCGGGGAACACGCCGGTATGTTTGAAGTTCATCGGCTTGACATTGAAGGTAAGGCTGCCGTAGCCGATCTGCCAGCGTTCGGGAAGATGGTGGTCGCTCCATTTGCCACCGCCGGTGGCGGAGCGAATATAGCGGGCGTCAAATTTTCGCCAGCGGGGATCGGTACGGGGAGTACGCCAGATCACCTGGGGATCGGGGCGCACGAGGATATAACGGCCCCAGCGTTCGAGCTTTTCGCCGTCAGAGGTGTCCAGCACCTCATAGTCCTGCCATTGATCAGCTTTCCACATGGTAAAATGTATCTCCTATCGTTGCGCTCTGGCTTCTACCGCGTTTCCGGTTCCGAATCGGGATCCGGTTCCGGTGTGGAGATGGACGAGGCACTGTGGACGGTGCAGACGTTACCGTTTGCACCACTGTTCCAGATCCCCACAGTGACAACCCTGTTGCCCGGTACCTGTGCGCAGTAATTGTTTGCCACGGCGTTTCCGCCCTGGCACCAGCGCACGCTGGTGTGGCCGGTGCAGTATTCCTCTGGGGCGTCGATTTCTACCAGCTTCTGGGTCTCCACGCAGTTGCCATTGATGTCATTGCGGCAGGCGTCGGTGGCGAGAAGCTCGCTCTTGGTGCAAATTTCGTACTCTTTTTCCTCCAGCTCCGGCACATAGAACGAGCCTTGATAGAGACTGCGGTTCTCTTTGCCGGAAACCAACTGAGACATGACCTTACGCCACATCGCAACGGCGGGATTGGTATAGCTACCGGACAGCACAACCTCCTCCGGCTCGTCAAAGCCGCACCAGACCGAGGCGGTGTAATAGCCGGTGAAGCCGGAAAACCAGCGGTCGTTGTTGTCCGAGGAGGTACCGGTCTTGCCTGCCACATGCATTCCGCTGATGGCGGCAGGGGAGCCGGTGCCCACGTTGACGGCGTTCTCCAGCATGAAGGTCATAGCCCAGGCGGTATTCTCGCTCATGGCGGTGTGGGACTGCTGGGTATTATCGAGGATGACGTTGCCCTCGCTGTCCACGACCTTTGTGTAGGTGCGGGCTTGGCGGAACACGCCATTGTTGGGGAAGGAGGCATAGGCTGTGGCCATTTCCCGGACGGTGACGCCATAGGTCAGTGCGCCAAGCGCCAGAGGCGCCAGGGCCTTATCGGTAAAGTCTTTTTCACCAATCTGCACCTTCTCTACGAGGGAGTGAAGGTTCAGCTTATTCTTGGCGAATTCAAAGGAGGCCTCTGGCGTCAGGTCAGCCAGCACATGGACGGCGATGGTATTGTAGGATTTTGCCACACCGGAGGCGACCGTCATACTCTTGCCAGAGGTGCCGCCATAGTCATTGTGGGGCCAGTCGCCATCATAGGGCTCATCCTTGTAGACAGAGCCGGGGGTGATGACGCCATACTCCAGGGCGGGAGAGTAGACCGTTAGCGGCTTTATTGAGGAGCCGGGCTGCCTCTGGCTCATGGTGGCACGGTTGAGGTTCAGGAAGCCCTCCTTTTTCCCAACGCCGCCGGCCATGGCCACGATGTCGCCGCTTTCGTTGTCTACCACAACGATGGCGGATTGAAGCTGCTGAGCACTGGTGGTCTTGGGCACGTTGGAGATATTCTCATAGACGTTGTCTACCACAGCCTGTACCTCCTGATCTATGGTGCAGTAGACTTTGTAGCCACCGGTTTTGAGCATCGTCATACAGGCGTCGGCATCCTTGCCGGTTTTCTCCTGCAGATCGCTGACCACATCCCGGATGACTGTATCGACAAAGTAGGAGTAGTCCCAGACCTTTTCTGTCAAGCTTTCCTCGGTCAGCACTGCGTCGCATTCCGGGCAGTGAAGCACCTCATAGGTGGTAGGCAGGGGGTCTTCTTCAGGAAGTGCCTCGCCTGCGGCCTCCGCTTCTTCGCGCTGGGCGTCCCGGGCGGCGCGCAGTTCCTCCAGTTCCTCCTCGGTATATTCCACGGTTTCAATGCGCAGAGAATATTCGCCCACCTGCCTGTCGCATTCCGGGCAATGGTAGGTGTCCTCGGCGCTGCCATTGTGGAAGACCAGTGTCTGCTCTTTGGCGGCGTTGTATTCCTCCTCAGTGATAAAGTCCTGATCCAGCATTTCGTTCAGGATGATTTCGCGGCGCTCCCGGTTATTTTCCGGGCGAATATAGGGATCGTAAAGGGAGGGATTGTTGGTGATGCTGATGAGGCTGGCACATTCGGCAATGGTCAGCTCATCGAGGGATTTGGCAAAATAGACGTTGGCAGCACTTTTGATGCCGTAGGCGCCCTCGCCGAGATAAATTGTGTTTAGATACCATTCAATGATCTCTTCCTTGGTGTATTTTCGTTCGAACTGGAGGGCTCGGAAAATTTCCTGTAGCTTTCGGCGGACAGTGACATCCTTATCGCCGGTAAGGTTTTTAATGAGCTGCTGGGTGATGGTGGAGCCACCAAAGGTATCGCCGGAGCCGAAGAACATCGCTCCGCAGGCCCGGATGGTGCGGCGCCAGTCAACCCCCTGATGCTCGAAGAAACGCTTGTCCTCAATGGCGACTGTGGCGTTAATCATGTTGTCAGGAATTTCCTCCAGCTTTGCCCAAATGCGATTTTCTGTGGCATAGATTTGCTGAAGCTCCTCATATTCGCCGGTCTCTTTGTTGAGCGCATAGATGAAGGAGGTCTGGCTCAGCGTATAGTCGTCGAGCGACATATCCGCTGAAAGCAGCACATCGTCCTTCATGTACTCAGCCATATCGACCGAGAAGAGAATGCCTGCAATGAGCGCGATGAGCGCCACCGTCGCTACAGCGCCGATAGCGAGCTTGATTAAAAACCACAAAACGCGCACGATCACTACCGGGATACTGTCGCGGTCATTGTCCTTGCGCTTGCGTCGTTTCAGTTCTCTCAGTCTTTTCTTGTTGGCATCCATGGGGCAACCTCCAGAGCTGCTGATGCAGCTAAATGAGATGAGTCACAGCGAAATACTGTGAGAAGGGCATACAATTTGACATTACTATATATTATATCATATTTGTCAAACGGTTGGAATGGAAAATCCTGTTTTCTCCCGCATTTTTTTTCGAGCGAAAATGATGGAAAAGCCAAATAAGAAAATGGTCGTAACTTACAGTTTTTTAGTCGAAAATTTGGACAAAATACATAATGAACAGAAAATTGTTGAATTTTTCCCGAAGGAAAAATAAATCTCGGGGGGATTTCCTCTTGATTTTCTGCAAGTGTGTGATAGAATAGAACCATCAAAACACAGGAGGCGTCCCATGGATACGGATTTCGGTCAGGATCTCATCACGATCACCGATGAAGACGGGGTGGAGTATGAGCTGGAGATCCTCTCCACTGTGGAATACAACGGTTTCCTATATTATGCCCTGGCTCCGGCCCAGGCAGACGATGCCGAGGAGATGGAAGTCAGCATCCTGAAGGCAATTGAGGAAGACGGTGAAGAAATCCTCTGCGCTGTGGAGGAGGAAGACGAGCTGGAGGAGGTTTATGCCCTCTTGATTGACCAGCTCTATGAGGAAGATGACGAAGAGGCTTGACACGCGAATGGTTTGAGCCTTTTTGCACCCTGCCCGGTGCGTGTGGGGCCCACTTAAACCCACATTAAATAAAAGGGATGCTGTACTTCTCATTCGGATTGCAGGCCTCCCGCCTGTACCTGATACAAGGTGGACGTTGGAAGCAGCGAAGAATGAGAGAGGCAACCCACCTGCCATTGTGTGCAGGTTATAACTGGGTTCTCACGGCCATGGCGGGGTTTCATAAAAGACAGGACGGCGGCACACAGCAGTGCCGTCGTTTTGTATGCACTAGCGTGGTAAAAAGTTTTGTAGCAATCCATAAAAATTATCTTGCATCCTGCGACGTCATTCGATATAATGATGATAATTGTTCGCGCTAAGCGAAGCCAACGAATTCCAATGAGAGGATGGATCAACATGAGTGCATCACGCGAAAGAAAAAAGCGCCAGGAGCTTTCCGCTACCGGCCAGAGCCCAAAGCAGCTGCGCGCAGCTGCGGAGAAGAAAAGAAAGAAAAAGGCTAGACTTACCACAATTATCGTGATAGCGCTGGTTCTTGCCATCGGTGTCGGCTGTACGTATGGTTTTCTGATCCGGCCCAATGCGCTGCCGCGTAAGGCCGTTGCGCTGCGAGTAGGAGATCATGAGCTCTCTGCCGTTGAGTACGGTTACTATTACTATGACACCATCAATGCCTTCTATCAGAATTACGGTTCCTATCTGAGCTATCTTATGTCCGACCCGTCCCTGCCCCTGGACGAGCAGATTTACGACGAAGAGGCCGGCACGACTTGGGCGGACTACTTCATGGAGAGTGCGAGCGAAACCGCAAAGTTCGACTACGCTGCCTATGATGCTGCCATGAAGGACGGCTTCACCCTCTCCAAGGAGAGTGAGGAGCAGATTCAGGAGAGCATGAAGAATCTGGAAGAGTCTGTCAAGAGCAATGGATATAAGTCCCTGAACCAGTATTTCACTGAGGTCTATGGCAAGGGTAGCTCCAAGGCGAGCTACATGGCCTATATGCGCATCCAGATGACGGCCTCGGAATATAGCCAGAAAATCAACGATGCGTTCGAATATACCGACGCTGAGATTCAGGCGAAGAATGATGAGAATCCTGCCCAGTATAGCAGCGTGACCTATCGCTCTTACTACATCAATTCTTCTAATTATGAAGCCGACGAGGAAGAAGCTGCCGAGGAAGAAGTGACCGGCGAAGAAGAAGCTGCCGATGAGAATGCCGCCGAGGAAGAAGCAGCCGCCGAGGAAGAAGCAGCCAGCGAGGAAGAAGCCACTGACGAAGACGCTGCTGCCGACGAGACTGCGGCTACCGACGAAGCTGCTGAAGAAGAAGCTAGCGAAGAGGAAGCTGCTGAAGAAGCTGCAGCTGCGGACGAGGAAGCTACGGAAGAAGACGCCAAGGCGATTGCTCTGGCTGCCGCAAAGGCCGATGCCGACCGGATGGCAGAGGAATCTATTGGCAACGAGGACAAGTATATTGCCCTGGCTGAGGAGCTGGCCGCCGAGGAAAGTAAGGAAACCTACAAGAATGCCGACGCTACCCTGCGCAGCAATGAGTCATACGATACGGTTTCTGACTATCTGAAGAACTGGCTCTTCGACGAGAGCCGTAAAGAAGGTGACACCGTTGCAATCCCCGACGATGGCAATGGTTACTATGTGGGGTACTTCATTTCCCTGGATGACAACAGCTATAATATGGTGGACGTCCGCCACATCCTGATTGCTCCGGAAGTCGATGAGGATATCGACGGCGACGGCGAGATGGACACCTCCTCCGACGAGGCCATGGCGGCAGCCAAGGAGGAGGCCGAAAAGATTCTGGCCGATTGGCGTGCCGGTGAGGCCACCGAGGACAGCTTTGCGGCATTGGCCGATCAGGAATCCGATGACACTGCCGAGGGCGGCCTGTACACGGATGTCTATCACGGCGCGATGGTAGAGGAATTCGAGGACTGGTGCTTTGATCCTGCCCGCCAGAGCGGTGAAACCGATATCGTACAGACCGAGTATGGCTACCACGTTATGTACTTTGTCGGCGAATGTGATAACTACCGCGAGGCCATGATCACCAACGACCTGAGAGAAGCCGACTACAACGACTGGTCTGCACAGTTGATCGAAGGCTATGAGGCAACGCTGGTAGAAGAGGGCACAGCTTACCTGCGCACCAACATGATCCTTGGCAGCAACACTGCCGCATAATAAAAAATACAGCAATCCGCCTTCCGGTTTTCCGGCGGGCGGACTGCTTTATGGGAACAAAATGATGAAGGAAGAATTGATTCGGACACAAATGCTCCTTGGCGAGCAGGCAATGACGCGCCTCAGAAGGAGCCATGTGGCGGTATTTGGCATTGGCGGTGTGGGCAGCTACAGCGCCGAAGCCCTGGCAAGAGCCGGGATCGGCCGCCTGACTCTGGTGGACCACGACACTGTGAGTCTGTCGAACATCAACCGTCAGCTCTGTGCCCTCCACTCCACTGTGGGCTGCTATAAGGCCGAGGTGATGGCGTCGCGTATCCGGGATATCAATCCTGCGTGTACAGCGATTGCGGTGACCAGGATGTACACGGAGGCGGACAAGGAATTTTTCTTTTCCGAGCACTATGACTATATCATTGACGCCATTGATACTGTCTCATGCAAGCTCAGCCTGATCCAAACCGCAAAGGAACGGGGAATTCCAATTGTCAGCGCCATGGGCACCGGCAATAAGCTTGATCCCAGCCAATTTTGCATCACGGATATTTCTAAGACTTCCGGGTGCCCCTTGGCCCGGGTTGTGCGCAAGGAGCTGCGCGCCCGGGGCATTACACGCCATACGGTGCTCTACAGCCGGGAGCTTCCAATCACTCCGGAGCCATTAGAGCTACCACCACCGGGCAGAAGGTCATTACCGGCGTCAGTATCCTGGGTGCCCTCCTGTGCGGGACTCCAATTGGCAGGCTTTGTCGTGCGTCAACTGGCCGATCCCGGCGACGAATAACATGAAAAAGGACACCAGCTTTTCCGAATAAGGTTAGCTGATGCCCTTTTTGTGCGTTCAATGCTGCTTCATCTTTTTCCTTTTGGCGTCGGAAGTTCTTCATACATTGCCTTCATAAGCTTTGCCAGGAGCTCCCGGTTGTCTACATCAACGAGAAGCATACTTTTAGCGCCCACATAGGGTAACGCATATGTTGCATCCGGAAGCAGCTCTTTTGCCGATGCGACCGGTTTCACCAGCAGGCGGTCATCATAAATACCGCCTACCACTTTGCCGCGGTAATAGAGAATATATTCTCCCATCATTGCACGGTAAGAAATCTCCGGCAGAGAAGAAAGCTGATCCAATATAAAGTTTAAGTATTCTTTACTTGATGCCATCATTTGCTCCAATCAACAATAATTTCTTCAATCTCAGGCATTTTCGTCAGTCAATATTGCCAGTGAACGTCGGCATTTTCTTGCCTTTACGAAAAAGAGAGCGTCACAGAATGTGAATTCTGCCACGCCCCCAATTTTCATCTTAAAAATAGGCATTATGCCAGCTTGTTCATCTTCACAGCCATACTGCTCTTCTTGCGGGCAGCGGTGTTCTTATGAAGAATACCCTTGCTCACAGCCTGATCCACAGATTTCACAGCTGCCTTGTAAGCGCTATCGGCCTGCGCCTTGTTACCGGCTTCGATGGCGGCATCAAATTTCTTCACGATCGTCTTGAGGGCGGACTTTGCAGCCTTGTTGCGCTCGTTTTCGACCTTAGAAATCAGAACTCTCTTCTGTGCGGATTTAATGTTGGGCACGGATTACACCTCCTCCAATAGCGTTAATTATGTCAAAACTTTTCGTTTATAACCTCATGCAGTAAGACATTATATCTGCTTTTGCTCAAAAAATCAATAGCTAATTTTGAAAAAATTCGATTATTTTATCGTATATTTCCAGCACCCCGACGAACCCTAATCTGGGGGGATGGCAATGAAACGAACGGATCTTGCAATAGAGGCGCACGCCATGTGGCGGGAGGCGCGGCAAAAAGAGCAAATGCCCGGAATTCGGACGGAGACAAAGGAACGAGGCCCGATCCGCACAACGATTGTGGAGGTTCTCGACGAGGCAGGGCAGAAGACGCTTGGGAAACCCAAAGGAGTCTACCTGTCGATGGAGCTGGGTAGCCGCCAGGGATATGTGCGTGTGGAGGCGGCCACGCAGTTGGCCGGGCATCTGCGAAAGCTGCTTCCTAAAGGGGAAAACGAGCGTATTTTGGTGGTAGGTCTTGGCAATCGGGCAGTGACACCGGATGCGCTGGGGCCCCGAACGGTAGATCAGCTTTTGATCACCCAGCATATTTCCCGGCAATTTCCCTATCTACGCCCTGTGACGGCCCTGTGCCCGGGCGTGCTGGGGCAGACGGGCATGGAGAGCCTGGATATTGTGCAAGGCGTCCTGCGACGCACAGCGCCTTCCTGCGTTGTGGTGGTGGATGCGCTGGCAGCTGCGGAGGTTAGCCACATCGGCACCATGGTGCAGATCTCTGATGCGGGGATTCAGCCAGGCTCCGGCGTAGGGAACCGGCGGGCAGAATTTGACAGGTGTACCTTGGGTGTTCCGGTGATAGCAGTGGGTGTGCCGACGGTGACGGATCTGGATACGCCGGCCTCCGGTATGATCGTCACCAGCGCAGATATAGATGCCGCGATTGATGGAATGTCCAAGATGTTGTCCTCTGCCCTCAATCGGGCACTGCAGTCAGAGCTATCGCCGGAGGAAATTGAAGAATTTGTAATGTAGAGGATTTTTACTTTATGTCAACGGGTTATACACCGATCAGTATTTGTGTGCATGTGGAAAAACCTGTGCACAGTGTGAAAAACTCGGTTTCAACCGGGATTGTCCACGAAAGCACGGGATATTATCCGATTGAACTGTGCATATTCAGGCGAATATACTGCAAAATGCGGGGCATAGTGATATATTACGTCTACGTCTGTTTTCTGTTATGTGTCGAGATTTTTGGGAGAAAAGTTTTCCTTTTCAGAAGTGGGAATAAAATGAAAAAAATTGTGTTGACAAATTCTATTTTTGTCATTATAATGATGTGGCACTGAGAAGTGCGCAACGCGGAAGTGCTGGAATAGGTAGACAGGCACGTTTGAGGTGCGTGTGTCAACTGACGTGAGAGTTCAAGTCTCTTCTTCCGCACCACAATGGTGCAGTAGCAATGATACAAGTTGCTACTGCACCTTTTTATTTTTCCTATTGAAAAACCTTTGATATAAAGCCAAAAGCGAGGTTAGTGGGTTCAAATGCGAACCTACCGACCTCGCTTTTTTGGTTTTCCGGGTTTCCGGGCAACCTCTGCTGCCGCTGAAAGTGAACCCACTCTGCCTATCGCCACAGAAGAATCAATGACATTATCCCGGAAGGAATCTAATTTACAATTATGTATTGCTTTTGTACGCACAATCGTGTATAATGGAGTTGCGATTGGGTATTCTGAATTTGAAGGAGGTGTTTCAAATGGCCAAATCAGCAAATCTTTATGCACGAATCGAACCTGACCTCAAGGAGCAGGCCGAAACCATACTCACAGCACTTGGCATCCCGGCTTCCAATGCGATCACGATGTTCTATAAGCAGATCATTCTCAGAAACGGGCTTCCCTTTGATGTGAAGCTGCCGGAGCATCCGCTGGATATCAGCAGAATGACCACTGCGCAGTTGGACGCAGAGCTTGAGAAAGGCTATGCGGATATAAAAGCCGGACGCACGATTCCTGCGGAACAGGCTTTTTCAGATGTCCGTAAGGAATTGGGACTATGAGTTTTCAAGTCGTACTGACGAAGCAGGCGAAAGCCGACCTGATCAGTATTTATCAGTATATCGCCTACGACCTGCAATCGCCGCAAACAGCGGAAGGTCAGCTTTCCCGTTTGGAAAAGGCAATCGCCTCGCTCGACCAAATGCCGGAACGGTATCGTGTGTATGAACACGAAAAATGGAAAGCTCGTAATTTGAGGATTATGTCGGTCAATAACTACCTTGTATTCTATATTCCCTCACAGAAGGAGAATACCGTCACTGTTATGCGTATCATGTATGGCGGCAGAGATGTTGACCGGCAACTTGATGAACTGTAATATTCTGCGGAACTTGCGGAAAGGCCTGTCCGCAATATACCTCGCGCTCCGAGGGGCAGCAGATGACAACCTACCATCGGTGCGTGAGCCGTAAGGATCACACCGCCGCAGAGGCTCCGGGCATGACCTACACCCCTCCGCATAAAGCCGGGTACAACTATAACCCTACGCCCGAGCTTGCCGCATACCGCGAAACCTACGAAAAGCCTGTGCCGCGCCCGTTCCTTTGTACCGATGTGAAAGTCCGGGCAGAGCGGTTTCCGAGAGCCTTTGTGCAGGCGTGGAATTTAATCGTCAGCAAGAAGCAGCGCTACCTTCCGTCTCTGCAGAACACCGCCGCCACCTCGGACGATCCCTTGACGGTCTATCGTGCGGAGGAGATGATGGGGCTTCTGGAGACTGTGGGCAGATTAGAGGAGTTTGACTTCCGGCTAATGGTACGCACCCTCGACCGGGTGGAAATCATGCCGACCGAAAAGCTGTCCTTTATCTTCCAGTCCGGCATCCGCATTACAGTATAATATATAGGAAGACCGCTCCGTTTCCACGATAGGATTCGGGGCGGTTTTGCTCATTCTGTAATAGTCACACCTTGTATTTTCGCACTCATTTTCGAGTCGAAAACGCAAAGTGTGACTTTGTTTTTGACCATGATTTTCTCGGACAGAGCGGTATGTCTCAACGGAATAGTCTGCCGGATATGCCGCGTTCGAAGATGATTTTTTGCTATTGCGGTGCAAGGCGCAGCCAATGAAAACAGGCAAAAAAAGGCAATATTATGGGCATTTTCGGCGTTTGCATCCCCTAATTATTGCTTTGCACCCCCTTGCACCCCCTTGGAGTAGAAAAGTCAAATTGTATCGTGGTCTATGTCCCTATGCAAACTGCACACCGACTTGGATACAATGCTGTATCAAGCGGGTGTGCAGTTTCTTTTTGCAAAAATAATAAAATCTTGTTGAGCGGTTGCCGGTTTATCCTTTTTACTGACCGGATGTATTTAAAAAACGCGGATCCCAGGATGGAATCCGCGCCAGCGTGAAGATTTGCTTGTTTATTCAAATTGGCACCGGACGGTGCAGGAGACATCCTCAGCGCCCACGGTGGCGGTGACAGTGGCGTTGCCGCTGCCGACGGCCTCCAGGTGGCCGTTTTCATCCACGGTGACGATGGATTCGTCGGAGGTTGCCCAGACAGGGTTGGAGCCATCACCACCGGTGAGCGAAAGCGCCACTTGTTCTCCCTTTTCGGTAAAAACGACAGCTTCGTCGCTGATAGACAGGCGAGCGGGAGGCTCCGGCTCGGGTTCGGGTTCTTCGGCGTCAAAGCGGCACGTCACCTTGCAGTAGGCCATATAGCCGCCACAAATCACGGTAATATTTGCCTCGCCGGGGGCCTTGGCCACCACAGTGCCGTCCTGAGTGACGCTGACGGCGGCAGGATTGTCCACGGAGAAGATCACGCGGTCTGTGGTGTTGGCAGGCTGTACGAACGTCTGGAGTGTTACACTTTGACCTTCCTCGGACAGGGTCAGCTCCGAGGCATTCACCGCGAGTTGGGTACAGGGTATAAGCTCTGATGGCCCTGAAGATACAGTGGGCTTTAGGAAGGGAAGCAGCTCGAAGGAATAGAGGATGTAACCTGTAAAGCCGGCCAGTAGTAGCAGCAGGCAGAAAAGCGCGGCGATTTTTCCGCCGATATGTTTTCGCACCGGCTTGCCCTGCTCCATTGGTCGCTCGTCATAGTCATAGTGGTCGCCCATATAGTTTTCCGCGCCCTCCGGCTGACCCTGGCAGATGGGGCACACACCCTCGCGTGGATCGTAGGCCGTACCGCAGAATTCACAAAAGATTTGATTGTCCATGGTTTACTCCTTGTCATGGGGATGTAAAGCTTTTTTAATGCTACTAGTATAACATCTTTGTCAGGACAAGACAATAAATAATGTTGCTTTTTTAGGAAAATTATCTTATTATATATACGTGAGAATTTGTCGAAGACTGCCATATGGTGTGTTTCGGCATGTATCGGCGTGCGTTTTTTGATGTGCGCCTACGGGAGGCGATGAAATGTCCGAAATAAAACCGGTTTCTCCCCTTATGGACGGGCTGCAGGTGAAAGAAGCCTTCAGCAACCGTGGTAGGACGTTCTGCTATCATGTGACGAGACCCGGATCAGATGAGCAGTTCGTGCTAAAGCATATCTCTATCCCCGAATCTGAAATGAAAATCCAGGCCCTGATCCTGACCGGCGCTGTGCCGGATGAAGCGGGCGCCAATGCCTATTACAAGACCGTAGCCGAGGATATTCGCAAAGAAATCCTGACACTCCAGTCCCTGGCTGCCCATGGCAGCATAGCGCCCTTTGTGGGGTATCAGGTGCAGCCCAGGGCAGGGGTTGGGTTTGATGTCTATCTGTTGATGCCTCGCCGGAAATCCTTACAGAGCTTTTTGCAGGAGAAGGCCATCACCCAGCTTCAGGCACTGAATTTTGGCATTGATCTTTGCGATGTTCTGAGTGCCCTGCACGATGAGGGCCTTACCTTCCAGAACCTAAAGCCGGAAAATATTTTTATTGATGCCCATGACCATTATGTCCTCGGCGATTTGGGACTGATGCCGCTAAAGGATCTGCGGTTGTCTGCTGTGCCGGAATACTACCTGAATGATTTTTCGGCGCCGGAGCTTTTACAGCTGATTCAGGAGCCCAACGCGGTTTCGGATCTCTATGCCCTTGGCATGATCCTCTATTATATTTTCAATGGCAACCATCTGCCCTTTGACGATGGTACGCGCACGCTTGACCAGGCCAGGGAGCGGCGATTGAGGGGAACACAGTTGCCAACGCCGAAATACGCCGACTATGAGCTGGCGGAGATCATTGCAAAGGCCTGCAGCTCAAGTGCTGCAGGGCGTTATGAAACACCCGGTGAGCTTCGCCAAGCGCTGACTCTCTACATGCAGCGCAACGATGTTTCCGACCATCTCCTTGTACCGCCGCTGCCCTTGGAGGAAAAGAAAGAGGAAGCTACACCTGCTTTGGAGGAGGCAAAAGAGGAAAAGCCTGAAGAGCTGTCGGTTCCAGAATCGCTGGAATTGTCTGAGGAGGCGGCAGAGGGGGCATTTGAGGAGGCAGCAGAGGTATTTGAGGAAGCAGCAGATGAGCCCGACGTGGACGCTGTGCCAGAGCGCCGGGAGACGCTCGATGAACTTCTGGCCTCGGTGAATGATGTACTGGTGGAAGATGTACAAGAGGCTGCCGCGCCAGATTTGGAGGCAAATGAGGCCGCCCAAAAGGATCCTACGCCCACAAGACGCCGCAAAAAGGCTTGGATTTCTATCACAATCGTGCTTTTTGTGCTGACGTTGGTTGGTGGGGCCTTTGTGTATTTCTATTCCAACTGGTATCTTGTCACGATGGATGCGCTCACAGTGAAGGATTGCTCGGCGAATTCCATCACTGTTTCCTATTTGCTCAGTACGCCGGATCCCGAGTTGCACTGGACGTGCACAGACACCTATGGCAACAGCTTCCCTGGCGCTGCGGGTGAAGAGACCGTTATGTTTACCAACCTGACTCCGGGAACCCAATATACGATTAGCTTCTATTCCGGTAAGCTCCATAAGCTGCTGGGCAATACCACCATCAGCGTAGCCACGGCCAGCCTGACCGAGATCGTGACTCTGACCGCTGCGCCGGGGGGTAATAGCACCACGGCGGAGGTCAGCATGGTTGTGTCCGGCCCGGAGCCGGAGGGGTGGCTTTTGACCTATTCCTCCAGTAGTGGCGATTCCGGCAGCGTGACCTTTACCGGCCACAGCGTGCTGGTGCCTGAGCTGCAGCTCCATGAGCACTATCTCTTTGAGCTGCGGGCGCTGGGCGACATCTTCCTGTCTGGGCAAACGAGCTGTGAGCTTGCTATGCAGGCCACTGTACAGGCAAAAAATTTACAGGTATCCTCTGCAACTGAGGATTCTCTGACCGTGACCTGGGAGAGCCTGGCGGATGCACCGCTTTCCTGGACGGTGAAGTGCACCGGCGAGGATTATGATGAAACGCAGGAGGTGACAGACTGCGTTGCCACCTTCCAGGGAACCCACCTGGAGACAGCCTATACCTTTAACGTCAGCGCGGAAGGGCTGGAGGTGCCCCTGTCCATATCACTTCCGGCTAATGCCACGGTGATTACCGCTCTGGAAGCGGAGCCTCTGGACGCAGGTACCGTTGAGGTTACTTGGAGCTGTACGGAGCCCCTACCGGAGGGTGGCTGGATTGTCCACTACCTGGTTGGCGGAGATGAAGCCCTTGGCGGACGTATGGCAGCGCCGGAAGAGCAGATGGCCCTCCTGCGCGGGCTGCCGGCCAATTCTGAGATTGTTGTTCGCCTGGAAGCGGCAAATGGGGACGGCCTGATCGGTGTCCAGTCGATCACCACCGCCACACCGGAGGCGACGGAGTTTGGCCTACATGCATTCAGCGCTTCTGACAGTGAGCTAAAGCGCTATGCCTTGCCGGAGAAGGAGGACTGGACATACGATGACCTCGGAGATGAGGCGGAGGAATTTGCGCCTGGCCAGGAGCTGGCGGTGGTTCTGCAGGCTCCGGAGGAATTCACCACCTGGGATCAGGACGAAACCTCCATTACCCTGGTGCTGCGGGGTGAGAATGGCCGGATTGCAAAATATTGGGTGGTGTCGTGCACATGGAATGATATGTGGAACGGTAACCGCTACCTGACCTCGGCGCAGCTACCAGACTCCCCGGGTCACTATCAGCTGGAGCTTTATTTTGACAATCAGTTTGTCCAAAGCTGTTTGCTCACTGTGGCAGAAGAGGAAACGCCTCAGACAGAAGAATAAAATCTACACCAAAGGAGCGGACCGCCCTGGTCGGCTCCTTTGGTGTAGAATTTTATCTTTTCATGGAGTTGTTGGAATTATGCCTCGATCAGGAGCTCTGCGATCTGCACGGCGTTGGTGGCAGCGCCCTTGCGCACTTGGTCACCGCAGCACCAGAGGTTCAGACCGTTCTCATCGGTCAAATCGGGACGGATGCGTCCGACGAAGACGATGTCCTGATTGGAGGTCTCCAGCGGCATTGGATAGCGCTTACTGGCCAGATCATCCACCAGGCGGCAGCCGGGAGCCTTTGAGATGATTTCTCTGGCTTCCTCAACGGAGATCGGCCGATCAAAGTGCAGCGTGGCAGAGATGGAGTGGCTGCGCACCACGGGCACGCGCACGCAGGTGCAGGAGACCTTCAAATCCGGCAGATGCATGATCTTGCGGCCCTCGTTCTGCATTTTCATCTCCTCGGTGGTGTAGCCCTCAAACGCTTCACTGCCGATCTGGGGAATGAGGTTATAGGCGATCTGATGGGAGAAGACCTTGGCCTCTGCGGCACGCCCCTCTCGCAGGGCCTCTACCTGCTCCATCAGCTCCACAGGGCCGCCTGCGCCTGCGCCGGATACCGCCTGATAGGTGGACACGGTCATGGTGCGGATGGGAGAGAGCTGATTGAGCGCGTTGACCGCTGTCACTGTGATGATGGTGGAGCAGTTGGGGTTGGAGATGATGCCCTGATGATGCTTCGCGTCCCCGGGGTTGATTTCCGGCACGATCAGGGGCACGTTGGGATCCATGCGGAAGGCAGAAGAGTTATCCACAAATACCGCGCCTGCTGCCACAATGGCTGGGGCAAATTGTTTTGCAAGGGGATTTTCCACCGCACCCAGCACGATGTCCATGCCGGTGAAGGCCTCGTTGCAGGCCAGCTCCACGGTAAGCTCCTGTCCGGCGAAGGGAAGCTTCTTACCTACGCTGCGGGGACTTGCCAGCAGATGAAGCTCGCCAATGGGGAAGCTGCGTTCCTCCAGAATTTTCATCATTTCGCGGCCAACCGCACCGGTGGCGCCAAGAATGGCAACGTTGTATTTTTTCATTTTAAAAACCTCCATTTTAAACGAAACTGTTGTATAGAACGCGGATGGCGTTGGTAAAGTCTTTGTTATCCACGCCGACGATGATGTTCAGCTCTTCGGGTCCCTGGGTGATCATGCGGACATTGATGCCGTTCTGGCCAAGCTTTGCGAAAATTTTGCCGGATACGCCGGTGCGATAGGCCATTTTACGGCCCACAGCAGCCAGAATCGAGATTTTTTCTGTGACCTTGATGCTGTCGGGCTTTATGACCTTTTCAAGCTTACTCAAAATAGAGTAGAGGCAGGGGGTGAGCTTTTCTGAGGAGATGACCAGGGAAATATTGTCAATCCCGGAGGGGGCGTACTCCACATAGAGATCATGAGACTCAATGATCTCCATGATCTTGCGCCATGCGCCTACCTCGGAGGACATGCCGTGCTTGAAGATGGTAATGGCAGTATAATTCTTCCGACCGGCAATGCCGGTGATGAAGTCCTCCTGACTGGGATCGTCATCATCCTCAAAGGAATCCATGATTAGTGTGCCGGGATGCTCGGGACAGTTGGTATTGCGGATATTCAGGGGGATATTTTTCTCGCGTACCGGGAAGATGGACATCTCATGGAGCACCTGAGCGCCCAAATAGCTTAGCTCGCGCAGCTCATTGTAGGTGACGCGCTCAATGTGGCGGGGGTGATCCACGATGCGGGGGTCTGCCATCAGAATGCCGGAGACGTCGGTCCAGTTTTCATAGACGTCCGCGTTCAGGGCCGCTGCGGCCAGGGAACCTGTGATATCGCTGCCGCCTCGGGAGAAGATTTTGATTTTCCCGTCCGGCATCACGCCATAGAAGCCGGGGATTACCACCCGGCGGTTTTCCGCGATGCGCTGTAGGGCCTCATAGCTGGCCTCCTGATCCACGCTGCCGTCAAAGCGGAACTTGAGCCACAGCTTGGCGTCCACAAAGTCGTAGCCCAGATAGTCTGCCATCAAAATGGCAGAGAAATATTCGCCCCTGGATACCAGTTCATCGAGGGAAATGCCGCGCTCCATTTTCTCCCGCAGGCGCTTCATTTCGCCTTCGATGTCGGTTGTGAGCTGGAGAGCGTCGCGGATGCCGGCGTATCGGTCGAAGATCATCTGAAAGATGCCGTCGCAGGAGACGCCGTATTGCAGGTGTGCGTGGCAGAGGTAAAGGAGATCTGTGATCTTGTGGTCATTTTTGTCCCGTTTACCGGCGGCGGATACCACCACCACCTGGCGGGACGGGTCGGATTCCACAATGGCCTTTACCTTTGCGTATTGGCTGGCGTCCGCCATGGACGAGCCGCCGAATTTCAATACCTTCCGCATAGATATGCTCCTTTCCACTTAACGAATCCCCGCCATGAAGGCATCGGGATCTTCCTGGGCAATAGAGGCCAGGAAAGCGTGCATTTGCAGGTTGCTGACGGGCTTTGTGACGATTCCGTCTCCGAGGGTATGGTCAAATAGTTCATCGAGCCAGGGGTGCTTGACGCTGGTGCGGACATAGTAGGGATGGGCGTTGCTGCCCTGCGCGGCCTGTGCACCGGTGCTGCCATAGAAGCCCTTTGCGCCCTGGAGAATGTCGATGCAGTCCTGTACCATGTTGCAGGCGGTGGGGAAGCGCCCTGCGCCCTGGCCGTAGTAGCTCTGTTCGCCCACATACTCGCCGGTGTAGGTGATGAGGTTAAAGTTAGAGGGGACAGCAGCCATCATATTTCTGGCATTCAGGAGGGTAGGCTCTACCCAGGCTGCCACGCCGGATGCAGTTTTAAATGCGGTGGCCACCAGCTTGCATACAAGACCGGCCTCTGTGAAGGTGCGAATGTCTCCATCGGTGATATTGCGAATGCCAAAGGTGGGAACATCTTCCTCGTGCAGCAGGCAGTCGAAGGCCACGTTGGCAGAGATGATGAGCTTGCGCTGGATGTCGAGCCCGTCGATATCGGCGGCAGGATTGGCCTCCGCGAAGCCGAGCGCCTGGGCTCTTGCCAGTACGTCTTCAAAGCGTACCGGATTATGAAGCATGGTGTCCAGAATGAAATTGGTGGTGCCATTCATGATGCCTTCTATGCTGGTGATGGCGTCGATGCGGCGGGCCCGCTCCAGGTTCACGAGCCAGGGGATTCCGCCACCCACAGCGGCAGTGCAGCGAAGGCAAGCGCCGGAGGCCTGGGCTGCCTGGGTCAGCTCCTGATAGAAATGGCTGATTAGATGCTTATTGGCTGTGACATAGTTTTTCCCTGCCTTGAGTGCCGCTGTGGCAAAGCCGAAGGCCGGATGCAGACCACCCATGGCTTCGGCTACGGTGTCGATCTCAGGGTCTTGCAGGATGGTGTCAAAATCATGGATCAGGCGGTCGCCAAGCTCCGGGAAGGTGCGCAGATCAAGCACATATTTGATCTCCATATCCTGTCGCTCGGAAATAATGCGGTAAACGCCGCCGCCAACAGTGCCATAGCCTAACAATGCAATTTTCATTCGTCTTCACCCTTCTTTATAATCATTGCGCCATGAGTGTTTTTGAAGGAAAAACACTTGACTTTCTGTGAAAAACAATATATCATATGTTTGTTAAAAATGCAAGAAAAAGATTGGAGATTTTTTTATGAATTACCAAAGCACCAGAAACTGTGCTCTGACAGCGGTCTCCACTGCCGCTGTGCTGCGCGGCATTGCGCCGGATGGCGGGCTGTACATTCTAAAGGATTTTTCCGCTTTAGACTTTGATTGGCGCACTGCGCTGGAAAAGGATACCCTCGGCATGGCGAAGGATATTCTCAGTGTCCTTCTGCCGGATTATCCCGATATGGGTGAGCTGGTATGCCGTGCCTACCGCAATAAGTTTGAGACCGATGACCTGACCCCTGTGGTGCCGGTAGGCGAGCGCTATGTGCTGGAGCTCTTCCGTGGCCCCACGGCGGCGTTTAAGGATGTGGCGCTGTCCATGCTGCCTCAGCTCATCACGGCGGCAAGGCAGGAAGAGGGAATCGAAGATGAGATCGTGATCCTGACCGCCACCTCCGGCGATACCGGCAAGGCGGCACTCGAAGGCTTCCACGATGTGGAGGGCACCCGTATCATTGTATTCTTCCCGGAGAACGGAGTGTCCAGCGTGCAGAAGGCGCAGATGGTCACGCAGGTGGGCAAAAATGTCTGCGTATGCGGCATCAACGGCAACTTCGATGATGCCCAGACCGGCGTGAAGAACACCTTTGCCGCAGTGGACGAGGGGAATCTCCTGGCAGGGAAGGGAGCGCGGCTTTCCTCGGCAAACTCCATCAATATCGGCCGCCTTGCCCCCCAGGTGGTCTACTACTTCAAAGCCTATGCCGATCTTGTGAAATGCGGCAAGTGCGAAATAGGCGAGCCGATTGACTTCGTGGTGCCCACGGGCAACTTCGGCGACATTCTGGCGGGCTATTTTGCAAAGTACATGGGCCTTCCGGTAGGACGGCTGGTGTGTGCCTCGAATGCCAACGACGTGCTGACGGACTTCATCCATACGGGCGTCTACGACCGCAATCGCCCATTCTATAAGACAGTTTCTCCCTCTATGGATATTCTTGTATCGAGCAATCTTGAACGGCTTTTGTTCCTCATGAGTGGTTGCAACGACGGCGAGGTGGCAGAGCTGATGGCAAAGCTCAAGAAAGACGGCCAGTACCGTGTCAGCGACGCCATGCGATCCAAGCTTCAGGAGGAGTTCTGGGCCGGCTGCTGTGACGACGAGGGCACGAAGAAGACCATTGGCGAGGTTTGGGAGAAGTATGGCTATCTCTGCGACACCCATACGGCGGTGGCTTGGAACGTGGCGGATCAGTATATCCGCGAGGTAGGCGCGGGCCGTCCGGTGGTGGTGCTCTCCACTGCCTCGGCCTACAAGTTCCCGGTTGCGGTTCTGAGCGCCCTGGGCGCTGCGCCGGAGGGAGACGAATTTGCGATCATGGAGCAGCTTCATGCGCTCACCGGCGTGCCGGTGCCGAAGAACCTTGCCGGCCTTCGGGAAAAGCCGGTGCTCCACCGGGATGTGATCGAAAAGGATGAAATTTTGGATTATGTGCTTGGGAAAATTTCCCAAAAGGAATGGAACTGAAAAGAGGTAGTCACATGAAATATATTCTGCTCATCGGCGACGGCATGGCCGACAATCCGGTTCCGGAATTGGATGGCAAGACCCCATTGGAGGCGGCGGAGAAGCCCTTTATTGACGCACTGGCGGCAAAATCGCAGCTTGGCTCTGTGATGAATGTGCCTCGGGATTTGCCACCCGGCAGCGATACGGCCATTTTGTCGATCTTTGGCTGTGACCCCAACCGCTACTTTACCGGCAGAAGCCCTCTGGAGGCGGCTGGCTGCGGCTTTTCGGTCTATCCCGGGGAGATCAGCTACCGGTGCAATATGGTCGCGCTGGAGGACACCGATGCGCCGTTTGACGAAAAGCGCATCTTGTCCCACAGCGCAGGCGCCATCGACGGCGAAACCTCCATGGCACTTATTCAATGGCTGTGTGCTGAACCGGATTTCCGGCAGAAAATGGAGGCGATTGGCCTTCGCATTGAAGCTACCCCCTCCTTCCGCCACATCGCGGTACAGCGGGGCGGCAATACCGAGGGAATGCTGGCTGCGCCACCCCATGACCATCTGGGCGAGGTTATCGGCCCCCTGGTCATGCACGGCAATGAGAACGCGGAGGCCCTTCGAGATCTCATGGTATTGGCCAATCAAAAATTGGAGCACCACCCCCGCAACGAGCAAAGACGTGAAAACGGGAAGCTCCCCGCCAACGGCATTTGGATCTGGGCAGAGGGCACGGCGGTGCAGCTACCCAACTTCAAAGAACGCTATGGTCATTATGGCAGCGTCATTAGTGCGGTACCTCTGGTGCATGGCATCGGTGCGCTGTGCGGCCTAAAACCGGTGGAGGTAGAAGGCGCGACCGGTGAGGTGGACACCAATTACGAGGGCAAGCTGGAGGCGGCCTATGCCTGCCTCAGCTCGGAGGACGATTTCCTATGTCTGCACATCGAAGCCCCCGATGAGGCCACCCACAATGGCCGCCTGGAGGAAAAGCTTCTGGCCATCCGACAGCTTGATTCTCTGGTGGCAGAGCCACTGGTGCGCTGGCTGGAGGACAAGGGGGTGGACTTCCGCCTCCTGATGCTCTCAGATCATAAGACACTGATGGCCACCCGGGGCCATGACGGCGATCCGGTGCCCTATATGATCTATGACAGCCGGGTGGATTCCGGCCTGGGACTTGCCTATACAGAGGCAAACGGCGAGAAGGGCCCCTTCATCCCGGCGGGTACGGCCCTGATGGATCTGCTCTTTGAAAAATAATTTGTGCAATTTTGCTATTTTCTATTGCAAATGCGTCTTGAATCATATAAAATAAATCCAACGGAAGGGAACGCAGATGAAGTTTGTAAAAATGAACGGCGCAGGAAATGATTTCATCATTTTCGACAACCGAGACAAGCGGCTGGACGAGGCCCAGATGTCCGAGCTTGCCAGGGTCGTGTGCCATCGGCACCTGTCAATTGGCGCAGACGGCATGATGGTGATCGAAACAGCCGAGGGCAACGCGGATTTCAAAATGCTGTTCTTTAATTCCGACGGCTCTCTTGGCGAGATGTGCGGCAACGGCGCCAGGTGTATCTGCCGGTATGGCTATGAATTTGGCCTTGCCGGGGAGCATCAGACGGTGGAGACGACGGCGGGGATCGTGACCGGTGAGCGGATCGACCGGCGCAATTACCGCATCCGGCTCAATGCGCCCACGGTGCTGCTTCCTGATTATCCGTTGGAGCTGGACGGGAAGAGCTACCCCTGCGCCTATGTGGAGCTGGGCTGCCCAGGCCTTCCCCATGCGGCCGTGCCGATGGAGAAGCTGGCCGACAAGAGCTTTGAGATGCTGCGACCGCTTGGCCGTGCGCTTCGTGCCCACCCCGCCTTCCCGAAGGGGGCAAATGTCAACTTTTATGAGATCCTTGCGCCGGATCATCTGATAGAGAAGACCTTTGAGCGGGGCGTGGAGGATTTCACCTATGCCTGCGGTACCGGCACAGGCAGCGTGGTCGCGGTGCTGACGCTACGTGGCCTAGTCTCCGGGCAGAATGTTCGGGTGGATGTGCCTGGCGGTCAGCTCAGGATCGACGCTCTGCGTCGTGGCGATACCATTTCGGATTTGTACCTGACCGGTCCCACCAACCTTGTGTGTCAAGGCGAGCTGACGGATGAAACGCTGGACGCGACCTTGACATAGAGGAAAAGAAAACGGAGGATTTTTTATGAAGAAATTTCTGAAGAATTACTGGTTCCTTCTGTGTATGCTGCTGGCCATCGTGGCGGGCTGCATCACAGGCGCGTTCTGGCCGGGCGCTACCAGTCTGGAGCCTCTGGGTACCCTGTTCATCAACCTCATGTTCTGCGTTGTTGTGCCGATGGTCTTCTTTTCCATTTCCTCGGCTATCGCCAATATGAAGAACATCAAGCGAGCCGGCAAGGTGATGGGCACTACCATCCTGACTTTCCTTGTGACTGCTGCCATTGCGGCTGTGCTTATGTACATCGTTGTTCGTATCATCCCCATCGTGACCGGATCCTATCAGCAGGTGGAGGGAGAGATTGGCGACACCCTTGGCGTGGCCGATATGATCATCAACTTCTTCACCAAGCCAGACTTTGTTGACCTGTGGTCGCGCAGAGCCATGCTCCCGCTGATTGTGGCGGCAATCTTCTTTGGCTTTGGCGTACAGATGGCAGGAGGCCCCAAGACCAAGCTCGCGCAGCTTCTTGAAGAGATTACCACCGTGATGATGAACATTGTCAAGCTCATCACCTTCTATGCCCCCATTGGCTTCTTTGGCTTCTTCGCCTATCTGGTTGCGACCTACGGCCCGGAGCTGATCGGCGACTACAGCCGCACCCTGATCGTCTATTACGTCATGTGCTTTGCCTATATGTTCATCTTCTTCCCAATCTATGCCCGCTTTGGCGGCGGCAAGGGCGGCGCGAAGGTGATGTTCCGGCATCTGTTCCGTCCGGCGGCTGTCTCGTTTGGCACCTGCTCCTCCGTGGCGACCATCCCCACCAACATGGAGGTCGCAGAGGAGACCGGCATTTCCCAAGATGTGACCAACATCGTGCTGCCCATGGGTGCGACGATGCACATGGATGGCTCTGCCATGTCGGCGATTATTAAGGTTG
>JAZLFG010000046.1:0-27590 GCA_045615685.1 Faecousia sp. | reverse complement strand
CTTTCATAGATTCTACCACAAATTCCGAAAGGATGCAAACCTTTCCCCTCCCGTCCGGCGTATTTTTTACGAATCATTGACAAAAGCCGGTAAAACGGGTATATTAGAAGATGACAGATTTTGTCCCTTTCATTCGGGGACGTTCGGAAAGAAGGATTTACTATGTGCGAACGCTGTAAGGAAAAATTCTATATCACGACCCCCATCTACTACCCCTCGGCCAAGCTCCACATCGGCCATACCTATTGCACCGTTGCCACCGATGCCATGGCCCGCTACAAGCGGCTGCGGGGCTATGACGTCATGTTCCTCACCGGCACTGATGAGCATGGCATGAAGATCGAGGAAAAGGCCAAAGAGGCCGGGATTACCCCACAAGAATTTGTGGACAATATCGTCCTTGGCCCGGGCGGCGTGAAGGATCTGTGGAAGCTGATGAACATCTCCTACGACCGCTTCATCCGCACCACCGACGATTACCATGTGACGTCCATCCAGCACATTTTCCGCCGGATGTACGATAACGGCGATATCTATAAGGGCGCCTACAAGGGCCTGTACTGCACCCCCTGCGAATCCTTCTGGACCGAGAGCCAGCTAGTGGACGGCAAGTGCCCCGACTGCGGGCGCGAGGTGCACGAGGCCGAGGAAGAGGCCTACTTCTTCCGCCTTTCCAAGTATGCAGACCGGCTGCAGGATCTGCTGGAAAACACCGATTTCCTCCAGCCCCGCTCCCGTGTCCATGAGATGGTCAACAATTTCATCAAGCCCGGCCTGGAGGATTTGTGCGTCTCGCGTACCACCTTCACCTGGGGCATTCCGGTGGACTTCGATCCCGGCCATGTGGTCTATGTATGGGTGGATGCCCTGTCCAACTATATCACCGCCCTCGGCTTTGAAAATGACCGCTACAACGATTATGAGAAGTTCTGGCCGGTGGACTACCACTTTGTGGGCAAGGAAATCGCCCGCTTCCACACCATCATCTGGCCCGCCATGCTCATGAGCATGGGCGAACCCCTGCCCAAGCACGTCTTCGGCCACGGCTGGCTGCTGCTTGACGGCGGCAAGATGAGCAAATCCAAGGGCAACGTGGTCGATCCCTATCTGCTGGCCCAGCGCTACGGGGTGGACAGCCTGCGCTTCTTCCTGCTGCGCTCGTTCCCCTTCGGCTCGGATGGCAATTTCTCCAATGAGCTGCTCATCAGCACCATCAACACCGATCTTGCCAATGACCTGGGAAATCTCGTCTCCCGCACCTGCGCCATGATCACCAAGTTCTTCGGCGGCCAGCTTCCCGCGGAGCAACTGGAGGACGCGGAGAAGGATGCCGAGCTGTTGTCTATGGCGGGGGCGCTCAGCGAAAAATATGCCGACCAGATGGATCAGCTTGCCTTCCAGAACGCCCTGGCGGAAATCTTCAAGGTGATTTCCCGGGCAAACAAGTATATCGACGAGAACGAGCCATGGAAGCTGGCGAAGGATCCGGCCAACGCCCCGCGTCTGGCGCGGGTGATGTACAATCTTCTGGAGACCATCCGCATCTGCGCAGGGCTTCTGATCCCGTTCATACCCGACACGGTGGCAGAGATTCTCCGCCGCATCGGCGCCGAGTCTGCGCCCTGGGAAACCCTGAGAACCTTTGGCGTTCTGCCCCGCGAGGCCAAGGTGCAGAGCGGCGACCCCCTGTTCCCCCGCATCGACATGGATCAGGAGCTGGCGGCACTGGAGGAGCTTCGCCTGGCTGCGCTCCGCGAGAGCCTGCCGGAGAAGGAATTTGAGCCGATTGCAGCGGACATTCCCTTCGATACCTTTGCCCAGTGCGATTTCCGGGCGGTGAAGGTCAAGTCCTGCGAAAAGGTGCGCAAGAGTGACAAGCTTCTCAAGTTCATCCTGGATGACGGCACCGGCGAAGATCGCATGATCCTTTCGGGCATTGCCAAGTACTATGCCCCCGAGGATCTGGTAGGCAAGACCCTGCTTGCCATCGTGAATCTGCCCCCCAGAAAGATGATGGGCCGCGAGTCCAACGGTATGCTGATCTCTGCCGTTCACAAGGAGAAGGGCGAGGAAGCTCTGAACCTCATCATCCTCGACGACGCCATCCCCGCAGGCGCGAAAATGTATTAAATAACACAGGGGACGGTTCTCTGTGTCGCGACACACATTCGCACAGGGGACGGTTCTCTGTGTCGTCCGCACAGGGGACGGTTCTCTGTGCCGCGACACAGAGACCCGTCCCCTGTGCTACTCCAGTCCCCTGTGCTACTCCAGCGAAAGCGATGAGTTTTTCGGGGGTTGGCTTGTTGCCCTTGCGAGGGATCTGCGCCCAAAGTGCCTGAACTGCCGGATCGGGGTGATTCATGCCGAGCTCCATTGCGTTCTGGATTTCCGCTCGTACTTCTTCCACAGTCGTATGGTTGGCAGCGGCGACTTTGTGCAGGGCGAGGTTCTCTCTAATGTAATGTTCTCTCATTATAGTTTCTCCTTAAGTATTTGAGAACGGTTACCGTTCTTATAGAACTAGTATGGCATGGAGGTGTTCAAGAAATTTGTCAAACTGTGGCGAAAAAAACAGAGGTCTGCAAAAAAAGCAAACCTCTGTTTGTATTACTTCATTTCATTGATAAGCGTTTCCGGCACTTTTAGTACCTTACGCTGCCCATCCGGTGGCAGTTGTGCAATGCGTTCAGATACGATGGATGCCTGGAGCTTTGTAGCTGCATCCAGATCGTCTTGAAGGAGGACGTCGATCCCAACGCCAAGGACATTTGCAATATCAATCAGTTTGTCGAGCTTCGGTATTTTTACACCGCGCTCAATTACACTCATGTGATCCACGCTGTAATTGACTGCGGCAGCAAGCTCCTCTTGCGTCATATTCTTCTGTTTTCGTGCGGCTTTGATATGCTGCCCAAGTGCCAACTGGTTCATGGTTTCCTCCCTTAAAGAACGGCTTCCGTTCTTTAAGTATATGGGATACGGACAGATTAAAACAGGAGTAAATAGAACGAATTCCGTTCAATCAGAACGGAATGCTTCCAAAAAAGTTGACAAAACTCGGGATGAAGGGAATTTCGTCATCGGGATAAAACTTGCCCCTATATTTAAAATAAAATTAATACAAATTTAATAATTGACAACCGTGTAAATATCGTATATAAATATACTACCTACTATAATTTGGTAAATTGCGCGATGCGCTTTTTATAATAAAATAAAGAAAGAAGTTGGAACAATGAAACAAAGAACTGTCGTATTGTTGCTCGTTTTTGCTCTTTGCATCAGCCTTTTTGCAGGCTGCGCACAGAATGGCAAAGCACAGGACACTAAGGAAATTCGGGTAGGTACGTCTAATGTTTACATCACCGCCCCCGCCGACTATGAAAAAGGCGAAATGACCATTGATGAAACCAACTACGGCATGGTAGCATACTACAAGAGCGCCAATGACCTGATGGACTTTGACCTCTACTACTGGGCAAAAGCGACCGGCGAAACGCTTGAATCCGCAGCTGCCGAAGAAACCACATCTGAGATTAAGACCACCACCATCAACGGCATCGACTTCCGCTATTACAATGATATTGAAGACAGCGTTGACGGAACCTTCCCGACCGTCACCTACATCATGGAGGATGGCGATTATTTCGTAGAGTTTGTATTCTACATTGATGGCGAAAACGCAGAAAAGAAGATTGCCGATATCATCAATTCGGTCACCCTCAAGGAAGACAAGAACGCCAAGACTGGCGAAAACCTCATTCGCCTCGGTACCTCTGATCTCTATATTACCACCGAGCAGGCGTTTGAGAAGGGTGAAATCACCAGAGAAGATACTGACCTCTGCATGGTAGCTTATTACAAGAGCCAGGACACGCTCCTTGACTTCGATGTTTACTACTGGGCAAAGGGCGATGGTGAAACGCTCGAATCCACTGCCGCACTGGAGCAGGAAGAATTTGGCGCAGAAATCTTTGACCGCGATATCAACGGCATTGCAACGAAGTACTACAATGTGGAGTCCGAGGATAGCGTGGATGGCGCGTTCCCGACCCTCACCTACATCATTGACGACGGCGATTATCTTGCTGAAATCGTATTCTGGCTTGACGGCGAAGCTGCCGCAGAAGAGGCCGAAGCAATCATCTCCACGCTGAGCAAATAAAAATATCGAACAGGGGACGGCCGAAGCTACCAAACGTGGCATTGGTTCCGTTCCCTTGTCTCTGGCAGGGCATACGAAAAGCTGGTATTTTCGAGAAATCGAAGATACCAGCTTTTATGTGTGCTCATTTTGCGTTTTTACAAATTCCGCGATATCCGAAAGACTGCAATCGAGGATCAGGCATAGGGTGTTGAGTGTATTCGTGCTGATCGGCGCATTTTTTCGAAGCCGGTCCAGCTGACCGGTGCTGATTTTGTATTGATGAATCAGGGCATATTGGGAAATATTCTTTTTTCGCATGGTTTCCCACAGCTTATCATATTTGATCAAGATAATCACCCATCCTATTTTACCCCATAGATTTTCCTTGACAATTGCCCGTATACGGGCTATACTACTTTTGTGAAAAGGGCAGGCGGCAATGTGCCGTATAAAATGCAATCAATCGTCAGAAAATATCTCTTATGAAAGGAAATGGAATAGCAATGAAAAAGATAAAATCAATTGTAGCAGTTGTGTTGCTTGTGGCTTTGGTGCTCTCGATGTTTACGGGATGTATGGCGAAGGGCGAACGGAATAAAGATGGGTACACTATTACACAAATTGGCACGAAATCATTTACTTCAAAAAATGCGCCGAAGGTACATCTTTACAATAACAAAACATATTGGATTGAAAATTGTCCTAGTGAATATTCTAAATATGAAAGGGGAAGCTGGACCTTAACTTTAGGTTGTGCGTATCAATTCTCAGTTGGCAATAAAGCAGTGGCTATGGGTCAAATAACAGGAAACACTATTTATATTCAGCCGTGCTGAGTTTGTTTTTTGATGCAACTTTTGGAAAAGAATAATTTATAGTAGATTTTAGTTAAAGAAAGATTCTTTCTGACGATTCACTTCTTTTTTGCGGTAAAATCATGCCCTAACACACCGAACACAGGGGCCGAACACAGGGGACGGTTCTCTGTGTCGTACGACACAGAGATCCCTCCCCTGTGTTACGTGTGTTACGAACCGTCTAGAAATGCTTGACAAGCGGAAAAACCTGCGGTAAAATGTAACTACACTATGGATTACCGCCAAAGGAGGCCGCTATGGAATACATTCAGCGGGAGCTGGAACGGAAATTTTTGGAGATGAACCGCTTTTTTAAGGCGGTGCTTGTCATAGGTGCAAGGCAGGTCGGAAAGTCTACGATGCTAAAGCAGCTTGCAAAGGAGCAGAACCGTACCGTTGTGACAATGGACGACGATTTTATAAGAGAGCTTGCCGAGACGGACCCGCGGCTGTTTTTTCAAACCTATAAGCCGCCAATCCTGATCGATGAAATCCAGAAAGCGCCAAATTTGCTGGTTCACATTAAGATGATGTGCGATGAAAGCGAGGAACGGGGGCGGTTTTGGCTTACCGGCTCGCAAAGGAGAAGGATTATGGAGCGCTCGCAGGAGACCCTTGCGGGCAGACTTGGAATCCTCCGCTTGTATGGCTTGTCACAAAGAGAGAAGGCGGGCGTTTTAGATGCAGCGCCGCTTGATTTTTCTGTAGATGCGCTTATGAAAAGAGCGGCACAATTGCCGGAAAATGATATTAACGCCGTATTCACCCACATTTGGCAGGGTGGGTTTGCCGATGTACAGAGCGCCACAGGGGAGCAGGCGCAGGTGTACTATCAATCCTATATCGACAACTATTTGATTGCCGATGCGGTCAATGATGAGGGGATCAAGGATGTTCCGGGCTTTCGGCGATTGATTCGCGCCTGTGCAGCGCTGGTAGGCAACCTCGTCAATTACCGAACCCTTGGCGAAGCTGCGGGTGTGTCCGAGACCACAGCGAAAAAATGGGTGGGTATTTTGCAGGACATGGATGTGATATACCTGCTTGAACCATATGCCAACAACGAGCTGCAAAGGCTTGTGAAGACACCGAAGCTGTATTTTTGCGATACCGGTCTTTGCGCCTACCTGACAAGGTGGTTGACAATGGAATCCTTACGCGAGGGAGCCGCAAGCGGTCATATTTACGAAAATTATGTGGTGATGGAGCTTGTAAAGAACTATGCTTACGCTAGGGATGGCGCAATTTTGAGCTTTTACCGTGACGATAAGGCAAAGGAAATTGATGTTTTTGTGGAGGAGAACGGGCGCATTCATCCTCTGGAAATTAAAAAGAGTGCGAATCCGGAAAAGAAAGAAATCAAAAAATTCCAAGTGATCGAGCGCACGACACTTGAAAAAGGCTTTGGCGGGATCATCTGTATGTACCCGAGGCCTTTTCCGATGGATGCAATGAACTCGTATATACCAAGCAATTTAATCTGACGAACAAAAAACCGTGTTCCCGGGAAATAGATCGGGAACACGGTTTTTGGTTTTATCTTCGGGTTTCGTCCAGGACGATGGGAATTTTGATTTCCCCCTCGGCGCGGAAGACGGTGAGCATCACGGTATCGCCGGATTTATAGCGGTTTTTTTCGAGGTTCAGCTCTTCCAGATTGCTGACGGGTTCCTCATGCAGGGCGGTGATGATGTCGCCGGGGGAGAGGCCGGCCTTTTCTGCCGAGCTGCCGGGCTCCACGGACTCGATGTAGACACCGGCGGGCAGCCCATAGTAGGCTTGGGCGGCAGCGGGGACGCTCTGGCCGCTGATGCCGATGGCGGGGCGGCCCGGGAGGGAGCCGTGGGCGATCAGCTCGTCGATGATGCCCTTGGCTGCGTCGATGGAGATGGCAAGGCCCAGCTCGTCGGACTTTTCGGCGCTATAGCTGCCGAGGGTCATGGCATTAATGCCGATGACCTGGCCGTAGCGGTTGACGAGAGGGCCGCCGTAGCCACCGGCGTGGAGGGTGGCGTTGGTCTGAAGGATGGTGATGGTGCGGCCTTCCAGGTTGAGGTCCTGATGAATGGCGGATAGAATCCCGTCGGTCATTGTGCTCCCCAGCCCCAGCGGATCGCCAATCGTGACCACCTGCTCGCCCACCAAAAGCTGCCGACTGTCGCCGAATTCCGCGGGTGTGAGGCCGTCGGCATCCACCTTCAGCACCGCAAGGTCAGACAAGGCGTCGCTGCCCACCACGGAGGCGATATATTCCTCGCCGCCTGCCAGGACAGTGATGGCGCTGTCCTTCGTCACGATATGGGAATTGGTGATGATATAGCCGTCATCGGACAGGATGATGCCGCAGCAGGAGGTGGAGGCGGAGGGTGTGGAGGAAATGACCGACACCACACCGGGAATGACCTTCTGATAGAGCGCCTGCAGGGTAAGCGTTTCCTCCTGGGCGGGTGTTGCGGCGATGTGAAGAGCAAGGTCGCTGCTTTGAAGCTCCTCCCGGATGGCGCCAACGTCGGTGCTCACCATCTGGACGGCGGAAATATCCGGGCTGCGGTCGATGAAGGTCAGGCTCAGCCGACCGACGCTCCGCTCCACGCGCACATCAAACAGACGCAGCACGGCCAGCACCGCGCAGCCAATGACGATCAGCAGGCTGACAGCTACGGTCAGTCCCACATGGCGTGGATGCTTGGCAGGGGCGCCGGTGGAGTAATAGCCGCCGGAATCCGGCTGAGAGACAGGTTCAAATTCGTCGTAGTTCATACAAACAAATTCCTCTTTATCAAATAAGACTACAGACCGTCAAAAAAGCCGCTAAGACTTGAATGACTGAGTCGCAGGGGGAAGAGTGAGGGGGGCAAGGCCCGCCCTTCGCGTTCAATCAAACCGTTTTTCAAAACTTTTATAAAGTTTTGAAAAACCCCTCAGCGTGTCAAAAAGATTTTTTGACACGCTGCTATTTTGGTAGCGAGAGGGTGAAGGTGAAGGTGGTCACATCGTCGCGGCTGGTGACGGTGATGTCCTCGCCGTGGCCGAGAATGATGGTGCGCACGATGTACAGGCCCAGGCCAACACCGTCACGATCCATGCTGCGGCTTTTGTCGGTCTTGTGGAAGCGGTCGAAGATCAGCGAAAGCTCCTCCTCCGGGATGGTGGGCCCGGTGTTGGAAACCGACACGAGGATCTTATTTTCCCCCCGTGCGACCTTCAGCCCCAGAGTGCCGCCTGCATTGCAGAATTTTGCGGCGTTGTCGATCAGATTATAAATAACCTGGGTGATGGCGTCCGCCTCTGCAAACACCTCCACCGGCTCGCCTGGCATATCGACCTCCACACCCAGGCCACGCTCGTTGATCTTCTGCTCGAACGAGAGTAGCACCTGACCGGCCTGCTCGCAGACGTCGAACACGCGCTTTCGGGCGTCAGGGATGCCCTGGGACTGGAGCCGGGAGATTTCCAGCATACTGCGCACCAGCCGGGACAGGCGGCGCACCTCTGTGGACACGGTTTGCATGTACTCCCTGTGGCGCTCGGGGGGAATGGTGCCATCCAGCATTCCGTCCATGAACCCGGCAATGGTGGTCATGGGGGTCTTGAGCTCATGGCTGATATTGGCCACGAATTCCTGACGCTGGAGCTCGGATTTTTCCAGAGAGGCCGCCATGTTGTTGAAGGCGACGGCCAGCTCGTCGATTTCCACGGTATTGCTGCCGCCGGTGGCGACTCGGGCATCCAGCTCGCCGTGCCCAAAGCGCCGGGCGGCGGCGGCCATATCGCCCAGGGGCTGGCACTGGCTGCGTACCATCCGGGAGATGGCCAGCATGGCCAGCAGCAGCACAGCCAAACCCGTCATCAGGAAAAAATCGGTGGTTTTCGCAATGACCTCCTTGGTCTGCGCCATGGGGGAGGAAACCAGCACAAAGCCGATGCTCCTCGCTTCCCCCCGGGAGATCATGGACTCCGCCACCAGATAGCGCTCGTCTTCATAGAGCCCCGGAATCCGGCCGTTTGCGGAGGTTCTCCCGTTTTCCAGCACAAAGCTGACATAATTTTCATCCAACCGAAGGCCGAGATGCTGACAGCCCAGGGGGGAGCACGAGCAGAGGATCACTCGGCCGGTCTCGTCGCAAATGACCGTGTCCGCGCCGGACACATCGGAAGCAAACGAGAGGTTGATGCGCACATCCCAGCTTGCGCCCAGCTCCTGGGCGCTTCCGTAGGCGGCGCAGAGATTACAAAGGGCGTCCGCATTTTTTCTCAAGTTGTTGCGGGCCTGGGAGGCGGCAAAGCTGCCGGTGAAGCCTCGGAAGGCCAGGCCAAGCAGCAGGACGCTGAGAATGATCAGGCTCGCCGTCAGTGCGAACTGGCGGCTGAACATGGTTTTCATGGCTTACACGACCTCGAATTTATAGCCCACGCCCCAGACGGTTTTCAGCGTCCACTGGTCGGAGACGCCCTCCAGCTTCTCGCGCAGGCGCTTAATGTGCACATCCACAGTGCGGCTGTCGCCCAGGTATTCAAAGCCCCACACCTCGTCGAGGAGCTGGTTGCGGGTATAGACCCGGTTGGGCGAGGAGGCCAGATAGTAGAGCAGCTCCATTTCCTTGGGAGGTGTATCGGTCTTTTTGTCGTTCACAATCAGCTCAAAGGCATCCATATCAATGATAAGACGGTCGAATTCCAGACGTTTTGCGACCTTTTCCGGCTCCGCGCCGCTGCGGCGCAGCACCGCTTCGATGCGAGCCAGCACCTCTTTCATCTCAAAGGGCTTGGTGATATAGTCGTCTGCGCCGAGCTTGAGGCCCGTGACCTTGTCGGTGGTTTCGCTCTTGGCGGTGAGCATGATGATGGGAGTATCGGATTCAGCGCGGATGGTGCGGCAGACGCTCCAGCCATTGAGCACCGGAAGCATCAGATCCAGCAGCACCAGGCTCGGGTGGAGATCCCGAAACAGCTCCACGCCCTTGCCGCCATCGGCCGCAATGGTGACCTCGTAGCCCTCCTTCTCCAGATACAGGCGCAGAAGATCGGCAATATTACAATCGTCTTCAATGATGAGTACGGACTTTGCCATAGGGATGCCTCCCATTATGTGATAATTAATTTACATTATATACAATTTTTTTTACGTATTCTTGAACTTTTTGTTAATATCATGGTTATTGTCTGATTTTTATTATGCGAGCGCGAGTCGCAGTTTAAACAGTCCCCCTTGGAAAAATTAGGTTATTTTTGGAGAAAAAATGTATAATAATGTAGCAGACACTCGTTGCATTTTTTGCCTGAGGATGCTATAATTAAAAGGAACATCTGTGAAATGGGGGGAGCATATGTACGATCTGCACTGTCACCTTCTTCCCAACCTCGACGATGGTGCACAGTCTGACCAAGAGGCGCTCCATATGGCACAGGTCGCTGTAGCCGCAGGCACAAAGGAAATTGTTTGCACGCCCCACTGCAGCACCGATGATCTGATGTTGCCCCTTCGATTGCACAGAATTATTGTCCAAACTGCCAGGATGAACGCGCTGCTGGCGCGTATGAAGCTTCCCTTGCAGCTGCATCCCGGTATGGAGCTGCTGTGCGTCGACTCACCTGAAGAAATTTTAGCCGAGGGCGACTTCCTGACGCTGGCGTTTTCGCGCTACCTGCTGATTGAATTTCCCTTCGATATTCGCTCCGCTGCGATTCTCGATGCGGCGGAAGCGGTCTACCAGGCTGGCCTCTGTCCGGTTTTGGCCCATCCGGAGCGATATTTTTGTGTACAGTGGACACCTGAGTTGATTAGCAGCTGGGTCGAGCGAGGCTGGCTGATTCAGATCAACCGGGGAAGCATTACCGGTGGCTTTGGCCCGGAGGCTCGCACGACTGCCCGATGGATTTTGCGCCGCCGTCTGGCCCATCTTGTGGCCAGCGACGCACACAGCCCCAAAGCTCGCACGCCGGATCTGTCCAGGGGATATCAGTGGGTCGAACGCCACTGCTCGGAGGACTATGCCGAGCAGCTTTTTCGAATCAATCCGAAGCGAATGCTGGGGGATCATCCGATTGCTCCGCTGGGGCAGTAGCCATTTTTTACTGGAGGTGCCATGAAAGCTCTAAAAATTATTTTGTGCGTGGTCACAGCGCTGTCTATCGCGGCCTGTGCTGCGTCCATCTACTATACCAGGTTCTACAGGGACACCGTTCCGCCTGAGTTTACAATGGATTCAGACACGCTCAATATCAGCGTCAAGGATGGCGACGACGTACTGCTGCAGGGCATCAAGGCCACCGACGACAGAGACGGGGACCTTACCTCGGAGATCATTTTGGGCGGCGTTTCCCAGCTCACGGGCACAAATACGGCCCGGGTAAACTATATTGTCTTTGATCATTCCGATAATATGACAACGATTTCCCGAAAAATTTGCTATACCGACTATCAGGCTCCCCAATTTACTGTGATGGAGCCGCTGACTTTTGATGTAGGCGAGACAGTGGCACTGAAGGGCCGGGTGTTTGCAAAGGATTCTCTTGAGGGAAATATCACCAATTTGATCCGTGTCTCTACCATGGATCTGAACAACAGCGTCGAGGGCATCTACCACATTACCCTGCGGGTGATGAACCGCATGGGTGACAGCAATTCTGTGACGCTCCCTGTCATTATTCGCAAGCAATCAGCCGAGCTGCCGGTGATTAAGCTTAAAAATTATCTTCTCTATCTGTCCGCTGGCGAAGAATTTGACCCGGAGGATTATTTTGAGGCAGTCTACTCCAACGCCAATAGCCATATCAGCGGCAGCTATGCCAATCTGACCGTCACCCACGATGTGGACACCCAGACGCCGGGCAGCTATGAGGTGCGTTATGCCTTCACCAATGCCTCCAACTACAGCACAGAGACCATCTTGACGGTTGTGGTAGAAAATATGGAGGAACCATCATGATAGAATCTTTCCGCGCCATAAAGCTCAGCCATATTGAGCCGGTTTATCTTCTTCGGGTTTGTCTCAGAAACCTGTGGATGATTGTACTGGCGTCCCTGTGCTGCGCAATGCTGACCGGCACCGTTTTGACGCTGTTTTTCCCCGACACGGTGAATGCCCGCGTGACCTTTGTTGTCACCGATCGCACGCTTGACACCAGTATGATGCAGGGCAACAGCGCTGCCAACAATGTGGCTGCTACTTTTGCGGAGCTTTTGAATACGGATTTAATTCGAGAGCGTGTGGCGACTGCGGCTGGATATCCCAATTATACCGGGAAGCTAAATGTTTCCTCAAGCGCAAATACGAATCTTGTCAATGTTAGCCTCTCCGCGTCAACGGCAAAGCAGGCTTACTGCCTTATCCAGAGTGTCTGCAATAGCTCTGATACGCTGGCAGACTATATCAATGATAACCTGTTCATCATGCAGCTCAACACGCCGATGCTTCACTCTGAATCGGGCATCTCTGTGTCGAAGGTTAAGATCATGCTGCTTGCTGCGATTGTGGGCGCGCTTCTGATGCTGGTATGGCTGGTGATGTCCTACCTGGCGCTGGATGTGGTACAGACCGAGGCCGGCGCGAGAGATTTGCTCGACGCAAGACTCTTGGTGACCATCGGCCATGAGAAGGGCAAATCGAAGCGGCGTGGTATTCTGATCACCGAGCCAACCGTCAGCTTTGCCTTTGCCGAGTCCATACATAAGCTGTGTACGATTCTTGAGCAGAAGCAGAAGGATCTTCGCAGCAATGTCATTGTGACCTGCTCCGTGTGCGAGCACGAGGGAAAATCTATGGTGACGGACAATCTGGCCTTTGCCTTACTGCAGCACAATGACAGCGTGTTGATCCTGGACGCAGACTTCCGCAAGCCCTCCCGCTTCCAGGCGGATTCCCCCCGAAGCTCCTATGAGATAGGCGCCTGGACGGACATGGAGACCTATCGGGTGGGCGACAATACGCTGCACCTGGCCAAGCGAAGCGACGTGGAGCTCTATGTGATCTACTCGCCCAAGGCGCAGCGGAATCTGGCAGATATGTTCACCACGGCAGCCTTCCGCGACTTTGTCCAGCAGATGGAGAAGCGCTTCTCTTGTGTCCTTATTGATACACCGCCTCTGGCGCTCTTTTCCGATGCGGAGCAGGTGGCTCAGCTTGCCGCTGCTACACTTCTCGTGGTGCGCCAGGGTGTCGCTTTGGCGCCGGCTGTGAACGATACCATTGATACCTTGCGGGATTCTGAGGCGAACCTGCTGGGTATCGTGTTCAATGATGCCCACTCCTGGATACAGGGAACCGATGGATATGGCTATGGCGGCTACAGCAGCGGCAAGGGCTATGGCAAATACGGCAAATACGGCAAATACGGCAAGTATGGAAAATACAATTACTATGCAACGAGCGGTCAGGAGGAGAACCATGCAGGATGAACAACGCAATCAGCTGCAGGCGTTTTCTCTGATGCACTTTGTTGCAAATTCACTTCGTCTGCTACGCCGCACTTTCTACCTGGTGCTGTTGGCGGCTATCCTAGGCGCTGTGGGGATGGCAGTCTACACCCAGCAGACCTATGTGCCAACCTATCAGTCCCGGGCGGTACTCTCGGTCCATGTAGATCGCAATACGATTACGGATATTCTCAGCACGGATTCCACAGCCAATTCCAGAGTGACCCAGCAGATCATTTCTACCTTCCCCATGATTATCCAGACCGATGCCATGCGGGAGCACGTCCGGAATCAGTTGGGCGTGGAACGGATCAACGGGACGATTCTTCCGACGGTTATTGCGGAATCCAATCTGTATACCTTAACAGTTACAAGCTCCAGTCCCTCTGAAGCCTATCTCACGCTACAGGCGATCCTCGACTACTATCCGGAGCTGGCCTATATGATCATCGGCGCTGCCCGAATTGAGCTAATTGAACCGCCGACCATACCCTCTGAACCGGTGAAGTCGCTGGATCTTGTGCATCCGGCCATTTACGGCGGAGCGATTGCGGGCCTGATTGTGCTGGCCATTCTTTGCTTGCTGGCACAGATGCAGCAGCATGTGCTCACCACCGAGGACATGAAGCGCTACTCCAATGTACCGTGCATTGTCCATGTGCCCCATGTGGAGCCGAAGCGCCGCAAGAATCGCCAGTATGCACTGAGCCTACTCAATAGCAGCATTTTGCCGGCCTATGAGGATTCGATTCGGGTGCTCCGTGCCCGCATCCTGCGGCAGCTTGGAGATCAGATGCCCCAGAAAATTGTGATCACCAGCACCTCTCCCGGTGAAGGAAAGTCTACCTTGTCTGCCAATTTAGCGCTGAGCTTGGGCAGATCCGGCTACCGTGTGATTTTGGTGGACGCGGATTTGCGTGCGCAGGACATTCGGGAATTCTTCCACCTTGAGGGCACATTCCGAGGACTGGGAGATTTGCTGAAATCCGATGAGGAGGATATCGTTTCCTGCCTGACGCCGGTACCCGATACCCATGTGCAGCTGCTGTGCGGCTCCCAGATCGATCATCCGATGGGCTTGCTTCGCCCGGAGCGAGTGAAGGCACTGCTATGTCAGCTTGAGCGCGTTGCAGATATCATCCTGATTGATACACCCCCCATTGGCATACTTTCTGACGCGGCATTTTTTGCACAGTGTGCCGACGCAGCCCTTTATGTGGTTCGTCCGGATGAAAACAGCGGAAACCATATCGCGGATGCGCTCCAGGAATTGTCCGACAGCAATGTGAAGCTTTTGGGCTACGTACTCAACGGGGTATCCACCAGGAGCGGCAACCGCTACGGCTATGGCTACCGTTATCGCTATGGCTATGGCTATGGCTATGGCGGAAATTATGGCGGCAATGGCAGCTCTGCGGCCTATGGTGCGTACAGCACTCGCGGCGGGTATAGCGGCTACGGTGCCTATGGTGGCTACGGCGGCTATGGCAACTACGGCGGCTACGGCGGCTATGGGAGCAACCCCGAGGAAGACGAAAAAACCGCCAACAAAGCGCCTGATGATACACGGAAAAAAGCTTCAAAGGATAAGAAAGAAACCACCCACCGTTCGCGCAGCAGAAAGGGCGCCGAGGCAGATAAGCAGGAGCCTAAAGACCAAGAAGGAATGGTGGACGGCGAACCGGCTGTCAGCGAAAAGTAAAGTCATTGTTTTAGGGCGCTTCCCAAGGATCCTGTGGGAAGCGCCTTTGTGTGCGTCCAAAAGGTCTTTTTGACACGCAGAGGCATTTTTCAAAGCTTTAAAAAGCTTTGAAACACGGTTTGATTGAATGTAAGAGGCGGGCCTTGCCCTCCTTCACGCTTTCCTCTGCGTCGAGTCTTGGCGTTTTTTGAAAGCATACGGGCACTTGCCAAGGATCCTGTGAGAAGCATCCGGCTGTTTGCACACCTTGTGGGGTGTGTTCTTTCTATGCATCCGCTGGCGTAAAATAGTAGCGGGAGCGTGATGCACAAATGAATCAGTGGAAACTTCAAACAGGAAACAGGCTGAAATTCCTCATTGCAGGGCTATGGATGGTACTTATGGCGTTGGGACTGCGCCTTGCTGCGACAACAGCTTCGGGCGCTGTGCTTGCCAAGCTGGAGTTCCGGCAAATTTGTCGGCTTGTGGGCGAGTGCCTGGGTACGCAACAGGTGAGGGCGGAGACGGCCTCGGAAAAGGTGGCACTGCCGGAGAAACCGCCGGACGAGCTTTTGGCAGCAGAGCCGGGGCCGACACCCCTGGTCTTCACGGCACAGGAAGCGGACGCCATCGCCATAGGCGGAAGCGCGCAAAGCGCAGTGGATAAAGCGTCGCTGCTGCTGTCGCCCCTGGAGCTACAGGCGGACGAGCCTTTGGTTTTGATTGTACATACCCACACCTCGGAGGCCTATACCCCGGAGCCGGGCTGGGAATATGAACCCACCGACGCCTTCCGCACGCAGGACCCGGCGTACAATGTGGTTCGGGTGGGGGACGAGCTTGCCCAGGAGCTGGAGCGACTGGGCGTTGGCACGATACACGATACCACGGTACACGACGCGCCAGAATACCAAGGCGCATATGAGCGCAGCTTCGACACGATCAGCGCCCAGCTTGCGGCGCACCCCTCCATCCAGATTGTGCTGGATATCCACCGGGACGCGGCGGAAGATGCCGAGGGCAATGCGCTGTCACGGCAGACAGAGATCGGCGATGAGACCTGCGCACAGCTCATGCTGGTGGTTGGCACAGACGAGGGCGGCCTAAGCCACCCGAATTGGCAGGAAAATCTATCCTTTGCGCTGAAGCTGCAGGCGCTGCTGAACCGCGATGATCCCGGTCTGTGTCGGGATTTGTCCCTGCGCAAGGAGCGGTTCAATCAGCAATTCACCCCCTGCTCGCTGCTGGTGGAGGTCGGCGCAGCAGGAAATACCCTGGCGCAAGCGCTGCCATCCATGCGCTATCTTGCCGGCGCTATAGCAAAAATAGTAGAGGCAGCCTCAGATGCTTGAGGCTGCCTTGGTTTGTCAAAAAGGTCTTTTTGGCACTGCTGTACGGTTTTTGGCGACGATTTGTCGTATCGCTGATTGTTTGCATTGGGTTACTTAATCTCCTGTTCGAGCCCCCGGAACAATTCAGATTGAAAGAATTCTTCTATTGTGATACCCAACCCATCGCATAGCTTTTTGACAGTCGATACAGTCGTACTGTTGTTTCGCCCGCTAATGATATTGTTTACAGTTGACTGGGTAACGCCGCTCATATTGCTGAGTTTATTCACAGAAATATCCTGTTCGCGGCAGAGTTCTAATATCCGATCTCTAACAGCTTCGCCAATGCACATTGCGTATCACCTCGCTTGTGATGGAGTTGCCATATACAGTGAATGTATCCTGCCTCATTATTTGATTTCCTGTTCTAGTCCATCAAACAGATCGTCATCGAAAAACGCTCGAATGCTGATGTCCAAGCCATCACAGATCTTTTTCAAAGAAACCACGCCCGGATTCTTGCTTTTCTCATTGAGCATACTGTAAACCGTGGACGGTGAAACACCGGACACAGCGGCAAGTGCATTTATTGTCATATTGTGTGCTTCGCAAAGATTCAGAATGCGCTTTGCGACGGCTTCTTTTGTATTCAATCCGCATCTGCCTCCTTGCGATATATCGTGATGAAATTCTACCAAAACACACGATAAATCGTGTGGGATATATCGCAATTTCTAGCTACAGATGCTATAATTACGATATATCCCACGTAGGAGGGTTCATAATGTTTGCCTGTACATTCTTTGGGCATCGGGACTGCCCATCCTCTATTAAGCCAGAGCTGCGGAAAGCTCTGATTGACCTGATCGAGAAGCAGTCTGTAGATATGTTTTATGTCGGCGACAACGGGGCGTATGATCGGATTGTGCGCTCTGTCCTGCGGGAGCTGGTAGAGGAATATCCGCAGGTGGAGTATGCAGTCGTTTTGGAGCGGATTCCCGGAAAGCGGGATGAAGCTGCTTCCGATACCCTGCTGCCGGAGGGGATCGAGGAAGTCCTGCCTCGCTTTGCAATTTCCTGGCGCAACCGGTGGATGCTGCGACAGGCTGATTACGTTGTGGTCTATATCACCCACGCCTGGGGCGGCGCGGCACAATTTGCGGGGATGGCGGAACGCCAGGGAAAAACGGTTATCCACCTTGCGGCGCTTTCGCCAAATATTCTACAAAAAAGCAATTGCTGGAATTATTAATGCATGTATGCGATAGAACCAACGGTTCTCGAATGGTTCGGCGGTGTAAGCGATTAAAAACATTCATGCGTGCACCAATTCTGTAAGTTCGCGCTCTTTTATTATGATGTTTGTGTGATTGCGTTTCCAACGTATGACTCGGCTATCTTGAATTTTATGGCTTCCGGTATGGTAGATAATGCGCCTGTATTCGGTATATCCGGGAAGCTCGGGAGATAATGCTTGTATTGTTTCTTCGATCTGTTCGGTTGCCTTTTGAATATCGGACCCCTTCAATTCAATATAATATGCACGCTTTTCCGTATCGTTGAGTAAGAGCCAATCGCATCGTACCGGACTGTCGCCTTTTGGAAAGACGCCACCATCAACCTGGTATTGCCGTACATCGTGCCTTTTAGGATTTGTCCCGCAATGCTTACACCTATTTTCCTTTGAGACAAATTCCGTATGCGTTCCGGCGCGAAAAGGCCTAGTCGAATCAAGCTTCCCCATCCGGCGTCTCCTTATGCAGCACACCGATCAGAGAATCGGTTATTTCGTTGATTCGGTCAGATGCGCCATCAATTAAAAAATTTTTTATCAATGTCAAGTGCTCATCCACATCAAGTGCGGATTCTACCGTACCGTTGCAAACATGATATGCAATTGTAGACTTCGTGGGGAGCCAACAACGTTTTTTCAGTATTTTTTTTACGCTGTCGGAATCAGATTTTGCCGCTTGTGGTGCGAGTAACATATAATTAAATGTTCCAAGTAGATACGGGCTGTGCGTCGTAATCAATTCCGCATTCTTTCCGTCATTCAGGAAAAGACCAAGAATTTCGCCAATCTTTCTCTGTGATTCCGGATATAAATGCGATTCGGGTTCCTCCAGAATCAGGAACACACGCTTGTCTTCTACCAAATAATAAAATAGCAGGTTAAGAACCCAAACAATTTCCTGCTGCCCCGAGGACGAGAAATTGATTTTTACATAATTCTTCGCATCCAAATAAAGCCGCTCTTCTCCATCCACATATCGATATGCGCCCCGGAGAACATTTTTGGTTTCCTTAATTAATGATTGAATGACTTGGCTGTTATCTAAATACTGCCTTACCAATTCGGGACTGTCTTGAATATCCGCAAAATATCCATCCATTCCGTTCTGAAACATCGGCTTTAGTTTTAGGATCAGTTCCACGTATCGCCTTGTAACATAATCAATATTACGAAGCTGCGTAGCTTCCAGCGATGTAAAGATATAGTTGAGCTGCGTACTGAGGAGCGTAATCAGATTCCGACCTGCCGGAATAAAAACAGTTTCAAATGCATCATCAAGAAGTCGGCGAAGCTTGGATTCTTCTGATTTTTTTTGCGTTTGAGTCATTCCGATATAAGAATGCGTATCCAGGTGATCTAGATATCCGGTCAAGTCAGGGCTAAACGCAACATGCACATAGTCCTTCATTGGGTAAATCGTCTTGCAATCCAATGCGACACGAATGGAGACTTTGGGTGTAAAAAAATATTCCAGCGTCATATCATCCGGCATGATCCAGGGAGCACCAAATATTTGAAGAAACTTTTCCCTCATACGCTGCTCCAAGGCAGTTCTCCAAGAAATGGTTTTATCACCAAGTGCAGCTTGCGGACCGCCTTGCATCATGAGGTTCAATATATCTTGCTTAAATGTCCTGAAATAATATACCGCTTTTGCAATGGTGCTCTTACCATTTGACTGAGGTCCTGTCAGAATATTAAACTTATTAATTGACACATGGCATTCGTCAATTGGGCCTAAATGTCGAATATACAGGTTGTGACGCATTTTGTATACTCCTCTAGCCTGATTTTCTATATTATATCACAGAATAAATGGATTGAATAGCTCTTTTTAGTGTGTATAAGATTATTTGTTCTGCAAAGAGATTTGTTGCAGGCTTTCTGCGCGTTTCTTTTGGTAAAGGAAACGAGCCATATGGAACCACCGCATGCCCAATAGAATGTACGGTGGTGTGACATTGATCGCTACATGTTCGTGAATAGGAACATGGCGAAAAATACCCGCCATCCGCGAGAGCATCCATTCGCTGGGTGCTTCCCGTGGGATAGCGGGTTAATTTGTGAAGAGGGATCACACATTCCAATCCATTGCTGCATCGTCCAATAGGAACCGCTCAATTCCAAGATACAGGATTCCGTTTTCGTCCTGCCAGGGGTTAATATCATCCCGCACAACGACAATTTTACGGAAAGAATCCGGGATTTGTATTAGCGATGAAATTTCCTGCAGCCGTTTCTCGGGGTCTGCAATGGAAAGCGCGGATTGAATATAATACCGTCGGCTTCCCCGATTGACCACAAAATCTACTTCCAGTTTCTTTCTTGCTTTCTTCCCTTCCTCTGTGACAACATGCTTCTCCACAACTCCAACATCGACGTCGTAGCCTCTTCTTACCAGATCGCAATAAAGAACATTCTCCATAATGTGCGTTTCTTCCTGCTGCCGGAATCCCAAGCGCGCATTACGAATCCCAACATCGGTAAAATAGTATTTTAGGGGTGTATGGATGTATTTTCTTCCTTTCACATCATATCGGTTGGCCTTGTTTATCAGAAAAGCATCTGCAAAATAATCTAAATACTTATCAATCGTTGTAGAGCTGATCCGGATGTGTTTTTCTGTTTCAAAGGTACGAGACAGCTTCGTTGGATTGGTGAGAGAACCGATTGCGGAAGCAATGTAGTTCATAAGGTCCTCCAGGACTTCGGCAGCATTCTGGATCGAATGCCGCTCAACCACATCCTTCAAATAAGTCCGGGTAAACAAATTTCTAAGATACTGGCTTTTTTCTTCATGTGATGAAAGCGAAAGTGTCACCGGCATACCACCATAGGTGTAATAGTCCGGCCATGCTCTGCGTTTGTCTTCGTCGTACGCTTCATAAAATTCGGCAAATGAAAGAGGGAATACTCTTATTTCATCTCCGCGATCTCTAAACTGCGTTAAAATATCAGAAGACAGCATCTTGGAATTGCTTCCGGTTACATAAACATCCGCATTTTTAATTTTTATCAAGCCTAAAATCACATCAATAAAGGACAGCCTTGCGTCCGGATCATCCACATAGGGATTGTGAATCTCCGAAACAAACTGTATTTCATCAATCAGAATGTAATACCGTTTTAATTCGTCCTTAATCTGTTCACGAATGTACTTGTCCAGCTCTATGGGATTCCGGTATTTTGCATTTTGAAGCTCATCCAGCGCCAGCCCAATGATCTGGGCATCGGGGATTCCGTTTTCTCTGAGATACTTTGCAAAAAGCTCAAAAAGCAAATATGATTTTCCGCAACGTCTGATGCCGGTGATAATCTTCACTCTGCCGTTGTCTTTTTTGCGGATGAGTTTTTGTAAATACTGTTTTCTCGGAAGCTCCATTCTTCACCTCGTAATATTTTTGCGGATTCCGCAATTTTACTTCAAGCTTATTATACCACATGGTGACGCAAGAAATCTACGCTTTACGAAGAATTTTTGCGGATTCCGTAATTTTATTACGAGGCAATCCGTAGAATACGATTATGTCAAAAAAGACCGTTTTGCCCCGATGAAAAGAGCGTCCAAGGATATTCCTGCGGGGGTGGGCAGGTGAAATCGAGCAGTTTTCCGCTGTCGGGGTGGCGGAAGCACAGCCGGTAGGACCATAGGGCGGCGTCGCACCGGCGATCCCGGCTGCCGTAGCGGATATCCCCCAGCAGGGGCAGGCCTCGGGAGGCGAACTGCACGCGAATCTGATGGGTGCGGCCGGTATGGAGGCGCACCTGCACCAAGGTCAGGGGCGTTTGCTCGCCCTGCACCTGCGCCAGGGTGCGGTAGGAGAGCTTGGCGTCCCGCACGCCCTTGCGGGGTCGATTTACCACAAAGGTTTTGTTGCATCGGGAGTCGTGAAACAGCAGATCCTCCAGAACCCCCTCCGGGGTCTCGGGACAGCCCCGCAGCACAGCGAGGTATTCCTTCTCCATCTGCCGCTGGGAAATTTGGGCGATCAGGCGGCCGGTCACATCCTTTCGCCTGGAAAATACCATGAGCCCGCCCACATTTTTATCCAGCCGGTGTACCCCGGCAATAAAGTCACTTTTGCCCGCAGCACGCAGGATTTCCTGCAACCGCTCGGGCAGACCCCGGCCGCCATTTGGCTCCGAGACGATTCCTATGGGCTTGCAGCACAGCAGGAGGGCGCTATCTTCATATAAAATTTGCGGCGACACAGGCGTACCTCCGACCTATGCGGCAGCTTCCACCGGCGTGGTCAGGAAGCGATACCAGCTCACCAGCAGTGTCGTCAAATCGGGCGGCTGCGCAACCTTTGCCAGCTTCTTCCGTTCGAGCTTTTCTGACCAGGTGATGAGCTTGCTTCCAAAGGATTCCGAGCTTTGGTAGGTGCAGGCGGCCAAGTCTGCGGATAATTTCTCGCCCTCTCCCTCGGCAACCCTCTGGGCCTCTCCGGCGTCCAGCTTGGATAGTGCCTCCAGGCAGAAGCGGTAGGCCATCAGGTAGCCGGAATAGATATAGTCCGGACTGTCTGACGCAATGCACGAGAGCACGGCGATGAAGGCCGCGTCGCCGTCCCGGGCAATGGACATTCTGTGGGCGGTGACATAGCTCATGACAAAGGGCAGCGCAGCGTCATCTACCTGCGGATTGACGCAGCATTCGCCGGTGAAGCAGCTATATATGCCGGGAATGTCGTAACGAGAGAGGAAGCCCAGCGGCTTAGGCGCTTCGGCGCTGCCGCCGAATACATAGCTCGTTCGTACCATGTGTTTCATGCCACTACCCACTTGCTCGGCAAGCGTGTCAAACTCCGCCGTAGTGAACAGGCCATCGGGGCCCCGGGAGACTGTATGGGAGGCGCGGTTGGCGCCGTCGCGGAAATAGACAGCAGCCTGATAGAGATCGTCGGTGGTGTAGTCCTCCTGCACCTCCAGTCGCATCCCCTCGGCAACGGAGGGGGCGTAGTGATTCAGGCCCGCAAAGCCCACGTAGACGCACAGCGCAAAGGCCGCCAGTGCTGTGATGCCGGAGATCCACCGCAGCAGATTCTCCTGCAATATGAGATCCAGCAGCAGCGTAATGCCGGCCCAGACCAAGGCAATGAGCGCCAGCCGTTCCCAGAGGACATAGCTTAGCTGTGCGGTCAGCTCGGACAGAAACACCTGCACCTCCCGCATGATGCCGGGATAGAACAGAAACACAAAATCACCGTACTGCCTGGCTGCGCGGATCATCAGCACGGTGGCAACCAAAAAGGCGGCGGTAAACACAAAACGGCGAACAATTCTCATGCGAAGTCGTGCCCCTTTCGAAAGGTTCACAGCACAGGCCGTGGAGTAACTATTATAGCATATGTTTATGGAAAAGTCTCTATATTTTTGCTATATTTCCGGAAAATGCGAAAACCCGCCCCGGGTACCCCGGGGCGGGCCAAAAAATTAACCGCAGCCGCAGCCGTTATCGCAGCCGCAACCGCAACCGCAGCCGCCATCGCAGCCACAGCCGCAGCCATTGTTAAAGCCACCGCTGAAAACGACCAGCGCCACGATCAGGATGATGATCCACCACCAGCTGCTACCGTAGGCAAAAATACCGCTGCTGTTGTTGCAGGAATTACAAGACATAGAATTGACCTCCTGTAGAAAGAATCAGCGTTGCCGCTCATTCCATGTTATGCATCCGGGGAAAATTGGTGTCAGGCAGCGTGTCAAAAAAACTTTTTTGGTGCGCGGACAACGTATTGATTCTTGGAAATAATTCCGATATACTTAAATATAAGCTGAAGCTATAAATCCTCTGCCGAAAGGGGCAGAGAAACGATAAGGAGCAATACGATGAGAAGATATCTTCGCCTGGCTGCCCTGATGCTGGCCGCCCTGATGCTGCTGCAATGTGCAGCCGTCGCCATGGAACCGGAAGACCTGCTTACCACACAGGCAGCAGCGGGAAATGCACTTGAAATCACCGCCAGCCTGCAGGATGGCGAGGTCGTACATAGCGCCGCCCAGAGCCTGCGCGTTTCCGCCTCGGGTGCCGACGCGATCACTGTCACCTGCGGCGGAACGCCGGTGGAGGCCCAGGATGGCGCCTATCCCCTCAAGCTTTCTCAGGGCGACAACGAGATTGTCATTACTGCTTTTTCTGCGAGCGAAGAGAGCACATTAACACTTACGGTGCGCCTGTCGCTCACGGTGCCGGAGGGCTGGGCGCATGACGCGCTGGTCTTCTGCGTGGAGCATGGCATCTTGAGCGGCGACCAGAATGGCAACCTCCTGGCCACCAGCTCTGCCACCCGGGCTCAGATGGCGGCCATGATCGTGCGCCTGTTCCATGCCCAGCCAATGGCCGACCTCTCCGGCTATACCGATGTGCCGTCGGGGGCCTGGTACCGGGCGGAGCTATCCCGAGCTGTGGCCATGGGCATTTTTGAGGGCAGCAACGGCAAGCTCACCCCGGAAAGGGCCATTACCCGCGAGCAGGCGTTCACCGTACTCTCCCGTGCTTTCGGCGTGGCAGCAGAGGATCTGGACATTCTGGAAAAATTCCCGGATGCCGATATTGTCAGCCCCTGGGCGCAGAACGGCATCGCCGGAATGCTGGAGCTGGGCTATATCCATGGCAATACCAAGGGCCTGCTCAATCCCAAGGGCTATATCACCCGCCAAGAGCTGGCTCAGGTACTCTACAACGCCCTGGACTGCATCACGGATGACCCGGATGCGCTCACCGGCGTACGAAATCTCTATACCGGCCCTCTGGACGCGCTCACCGGTCGGACGGTTCATGGCGACCTGATTTTGAGTGCTTCCTGCCCGGAAGAGGTCACGCTGGAGGACTTCTCTGTGGACGGGCGGCTGGTGCTCCAGCTCCATGGAGCGAAGCGGGTCACCCTTGGTGAAATCAGCGATACGGTGTCCGTCTGCTGCCCGGTGGTTGCCACCTTGACAAAGCCGGTGGCACGGGTACTATGCCTGCGCGATGGCGCCTATGTCATCGCTGTGGCGGAGGACGCGGTTCTGCTTGGGGACGGTGCGCTTCGTGGCGAATATGACAGCGTATTCTGCCTGGGTGGCGATCCCACCATTGCTGCGGATACCGTGGTGAAAGCGCTTTATGCGGGACGGAATATGGCCGATGGCACCATCTACCTGTATGGCGCCGCCGATGCACTCTTTGCTGAAGCCCGTCGCTTGACGGTTACGGAGAACGGCCGGATCGATACCGTCTACCAGTACCATAACGAAATCGAGCTGGACTGCGAGGTTGGCGCCGTGGTAGATCGGATCGACGTCGGACTCGAAGGGGTCAGCATTGTTCCCGGCCCTGTGGCCAGTGCCTACTACGAGCGACCCACTGTTACGGTCTCCGGCACCGTCACCGGCGTGGATACCGAGCAGATGTCCGGCGTGACGGGAGATGCGCGCATCTGTACCGCCATCTACCGCTATGAAGGCGAAATTATCAAGGTCGATCCCGACTTCCATCTGCGCGATGGGGAGGAGCTGTCCTGCGAGCTTACGCCGGAGCTGCAGGATCATATCGTGGATTATGAGCCGGTGCGCGTCACCCTGTTCTATCACGGCGAAACTCTGATTGGCAGCTTGCCCCTTTGTGCCAGCGGCTACGAATCTGCCTATGCCATGGCCCTGGAGGAGGTGCGCACCATCCGGGTCACCGCCACAGTGAAGTACACCACCTCGATCTATGCCAATTCCGCTCTGTCGGGGTACATCGGCACGGTGTCCGCCGGGAGTGAGGTGTATTTCACCAAGTATGGCACGGTCGGCGCTTTGATCGAGACTCAAGATGGCAAGCGCGGCTGGGTTTCCAGCTCCGCGATCCGGATCTCCTGGTACGACTACCACAATGACGAGGTCTCCTATACCGACGAGGTAAAAGAAGCCTTCGTCAATCAAGTACACAGCTATTCCAGCTCCACCGGCTACCTGGTTTGGTGCAACCTTTATACCACCACCGTCAATATTTTTGAGGGCAGCAAGGGCAATTGGAAGCTCATCAAATCCTGCGAATGTGTCATTGGCGCACCCGATTCCCCCACCCGTCCCGGCGTCTATTCCATCTATTCGCACGCCTACTATTGGAGCTTTGACAACGGCCTGAGCTTAGATGATAACCGGTGCTACTATGCCTCCTTGTTCGATGGCGGCATTGCCTTCCATACGAGGCTCTACTATACCGACACCAATACCATGGTCAATCCCGCTCTCAGCGCGGAGATCAGCCACGGCTGCGTCCGGTGCCCGGACGATATTGCCAAGTTTATCTATTACCAGTGCCCCATCGGTACCACTGTGGTCGTTTATTAAGAAGGAGGGTTTGCCTTGAATGCCCCAACGTCTGCAAGGGCAGTGCGTGCCAGATGGCAGATGATCTTATCCATGGCGGTCTTCGGTACCATCAGCATTTTTGTGAAGGGCATTGCCCTGCCCGCAGCAGAGATTTCCCTTTACCGGGCGGTAATTGCCTGCATTGTACTGCTTTTCTACCTGCTGTGCACTGGAAGGCTGCGTCAGTTGGCGGCGATCAAGGGGAAGCTGCTGCCCCTCTTTGTCTCCGGGGCGGCGCTGGGCTTTAACTGGATTTTTCTCTTCACCGCCTACCGCTATACTACCGTGGCCATGGCCACTCTGGCCTATTATTTTGCGCCAACCTTGGTGCTTCTGGGAAGCGTCATATTTTTCCGGGAGCGCTTGACTGCTCGACAGATTTTTTGCTTTCTCGCTTCCACAGCCTGCCTGTTGCTGATTCTTGGAGTGGAGCGCGGCGGAAGCCCGACCGGCTTGCTCTTCGGCCTCGCGGCGGCAACCCAATATGCGGTGCTGGTGCTCTTGAACAAAAAGGTTGGGGGGATCGACGGTATCACCCGCACCTGGGTGCAGTTTGCCTCGGCAGCGGTGATGCTGACGGTCTATGTGGCCCTGACGGGTGGCTTTCATCTGGCTGCGCTCGACCTGCGCGGATGGGAGAATTTGCTCATCCTGGGTGTGGTATATACCGGAATCATCTATGTGCTCTATTTTTCGTCTCTTCCCAAGCTGCGCGGGCAGCAGGCGGCGCTTCTGAGCTATATTGACCCGGCGGTGTCGGTGCTGGTATCGGTTTTCTTCCTTCAGGAGCGCAGCCAGCCGATGCAGCTCCTTGGCGGAATTCTGATCCTCGTCTTCGCCGTGCTGAATGAGCTGCCCGAAAGGAAGCGGCTATGACCTACTACATGCTCCATAAGCCCCAGGGCTACGTCTGCGCTCGCACCGATCGGGAGAGTCCCACCGTGATGGAGCTGCTTCCTGAGGATGCGCGACTGTTCCCCCTGGGGCGGCTCGATAAGTACACCGAGGGGCTGCTGCTCGTGACGGATGACGGCAAGCTGAACCGCTGCCTGCTGGACCCGGAGCGGCATGTGGAAAAGCAGTACTACCTCTGGGCGCTGGGTGTGCCGGACGAGGACGTCTGCCGCAGCCTGCGCGAGGGAGTGCGCCTCAAGGGCATCGACGAGCCCACCAAGCCTGCCCGCTTCCAGGTGCTGGAGCGGGCCGTTTTGTCAGAAATTGAATGTCCGCTGTTCCCAATCCGCCGTGTACTTCTGACCCAAATGCCGGACGCGCCGGTCTTCAGCGCGTACCTTTGGCTGACGGAGGGCAAGCGTCATCAGGTGAAGCGGATGCTGGAGGCGGTGGGCTGCTGCGCGGTCTATTTGCGGCGGGTGGGGTTTGGCCCCCTGACGCTGGACGGGGGCCTTGCGCCGGGGCAGTACCGCTGCCTTACGGAGGCAGAGATACAGCGCCTGCGGGATGCCGCCGGACTATAATGTACACATTCAAAAAATGACCGCCGCACCGAAGCCG
>JAZLFG010000045.1:0-4652 GCA_045615685.1 Faecousia sp. | reverse complement strand
GGCAAGGGCATCTGCCCTTAACCTGATGGGGCTCGCCGCCCTCAACCTACCCAAAGGGATTGCATCCCTCTGAACACCTGCCCGACAAAAGAGTGAAGTCTGTGATCTTTGCCCAGGATCACTCACCTCATCTTTCATCGGTTTTTACAAGAACTCCAGCCGGACTTCTTGCAAAAGAAATAGCCGATGTCCCAGGCAAGCAGCTTGGATCACCGGCTATGTAATGGGCAAAACAAAACCGACCAACATCTCTGCTGATCGGCTTTGCCTTGCTTATTATTCAATTTTCTCACGCACACAAACTGAAATTTTATGCTGCATCTTCAGCGTGCTAAAGCGTAGATTTTTACAACTTTTCGGAATAGTCAAAGGGACGTGAGTTTTCACTCGCGTCCCGACGAATAACCGGAATTAAATCGTATCGAATGTCTGATAAAGGCGAACAATGGTCTCAACGCAAGCGTCGGTTCCGAGGATCCCGCTGTCCAGACAGATATGGTAATTCTGAGCATGACCCCACTTCATATTCGTATAAAAGCGGTGGTAAGCGGCCCGGCGCTTATCTTTATCCTTCAGCCGCTGTTCGGGAGATTCCGCACGCTCGCCGTATTCCTTTACAATGCGTTCTGCGCGGTACTCCATATCTGCATGGATAAAGACCTTCAGGCAGTCTGCTTTATCCCGAAGGACATAATCCGCACATCGTCCAACGATAACACAGGAGCCTTCTTCAGCTAATTCGGTAATAATATTATACTGAATACTTTTTCTGAAACTGTGAAAAAGTCTGGGCAAACGCCGCACCAGAAGCCTTCATCGCGCGCAGCGTCTCATGGAGGTGCAGGCTCCCTGTATGCAGATCCATAACGCAGCCTGCAATGTTGGAGCAATGGTCAGCTACCCGCTCCAAGTCCGTCAGCAGATCCGACCATACAAAGCCTGCCACAATACTGCACTGTTCCTGCTGCATGCGCAGAATATGGTTGGTACGCAGCTGTTCTTTCAGCCCATCAATGACCTGTTCCAATGGCTCCACCCGCTGAGCAAAAGTGATATTGCCCTGCAAAAACGCATTTAGGCTAATCTCCAAAATTTCATGTATCGCGCTGGTGAGAACGTTTAATTCTGTCTCTGCCTTCGCAGACAGGTGCAGTTCTTTTTCCTGCAATTTATAGGCGCAAGCCTTCAAGCACTGATCCGTAGCGTCGCAAAATACCAAAAGCGAGACTGCTTTTATTCGATGCTCTGTGATCCCGGAAAACCTTCCACTTCTAAGAGCTTTCCTAAAAAGAAAAGCAGCACCTGCCGAAGCGGGTGCTGCAGATCAAGTTTGTTTGGAAGTTATAACGCTTGTCAATTGGTGATAAGCTTCAAAAAGAAAGGCAGGAGACTGTACATTTTGTACAATCTCCTGCCTGAAATAGTTTAAATTCTAATAAATTACAAGGTCTGAACTGCCAATAGCGCCATGATCTCTTTCCGGTTGCGCTCCACCAGTGGAAACGCCCCTTTCTGATAGCTCCACTCTAAGCCGACGCCAAGGACGATTGACACCACGGCCTCCGCAAGTATTCCCGGATCGACCGGATTCCTGAATTGCCCGGATCGCTGGCCTGCGGCAATAACATTCATAAGCGCATCTCTGGTTTGCTGAGAGGTACGAAATGTGTCGATATTTTCCGTCAAGCTGGTGGCGACAAGGCTGCCATACAGATCGCTGCCGAACTCTTCCGTGGCCTCTATAGCCCAGCCAATCAGCCACCAGAGCTGCTCCCATCGGTCCTCGGAAAACATGGCGTTCAGATTTACCCAGTCACGATTGCGATGATCCACATAAATCGATTCAAGCACGGCGGCCTTGGTCTTAAAGTGATAATAAAACGTGCCCCGCGTGATGCCAAGGGAAGAGCAGATATCCTCTACCGATACATTGCTATAGCCATGCTCCCGAAAGAGCCGTAAGCTCTCGATGAGAATACTTTGTTTGGTTCCCTTTGCCATCCTGTGTCCCTCCGATTTTTCGTATGTTGATATGATAAAACGGTATATAAGATAACACAAAATTTCATATTTTCAAGTCCTATAGGCACAAAAAGGTTTTCGGCGCAGCGCAAACGCAGGGAATTGTGCAAAATATATAGTCTCCTGCCTCTCTTTTTGAAGCTTATCACCAATTGACAAAACACATTGGGGACTCCATAATAGATAGGATTGGACATATGTATAAAATTATTTATGCACAGTAAAGTTTTTCATGTCCACTTGTTCAGCAAAAGAGGAGGCGTGGAACAAATAGCAGACCCGAAAACCCACAACAGTGGGCAACACCGGTCCGCGCAAGAATAACGTGAGCGAGGCGCCTGACGGCAGGTCTCAATCACAGCAAAAAGAAAAGGAGAATCAAAAAAATGATCCACAAGAGAAATGATAACTTTAAGGGGAGGATGATACAATGAGTTTTTTGGATGTTTCCGGAAGTGGTTTCGTATATGTTGCGTGCATCATTTCCATACTGGCTATCATAGCTATAATAGCGGTTTATGGCAGAAAGTGCTACAAGCATGCGTTGGAATGCGGCTTTGATAAGAAAACGCTTTTCGCTGTCATGAAATCTTCTGCGGCGATCGTGGTGGTCCCGTCTCTCGCCATCTTGGCCAGCATCATTTCTTTGGCCACTGTCGTTGGTCTTCCCTATGCCTGGTTCCGCCTGTCGGTCATGGGCACGATCCTCTATGAGCTTTTGACCGCGCAGCTGGCTATGGCGGGCCTGGGCGTCACGGATATCGCCAGTGCGAGCGCGGAGGCCTATGGAGCGGCCATATGGGCTATGGCTATCCCCGTTACGGTTATGATCGTTATCGGCATCTTTGCTGTCAAGCCCCTGCATCTGGGCGGTATGAAGTTAGCCGCTGGCGCTGGCAAAAAATGGAGCGCCGTCTCTTCCTCCGTGAGCATGAACGCGCTGCTGATTGCGCTGATGGTTCCGCATCTTTTCAAAGGCGGCGTCTCTTTGGCTACCTTCATTACTAGCGCCGTGCTGGCATTTATCCTGCAAACCGTAGCGAAAAAGTTCAAGATCGGTTGGTTGGGCCAGTTTTCCATGGCGATCTGCCTGATCGTAGCCATGGCGGCGTCTGTCTTCTATACAAAAATTTTCTGAGAACCTTAGGAGGTGTGTTATATGAATAATCAAGCGAATTCCAAAAAGTTCTTCAATAGTATACACCGTTACGGCATGATCGCCTCTGTCCTCTCGATCGCTGCCTTCTTTTTCGCACCGCTGGTTATCTGCCTTCGGTACGACATTATGCCCAATTTTGTGCAGCTCTTCCCTGTGGTCTTCCCCCTCCTTATTGCGACCCTCCCCGCCTATATCGGAGAGATCGTTTCTGAGGTGCCGCTTCTGGGCTCTTCCTATTATTTAGCCTCTGTTTCCGGCAATGTCATTGCCCACAAAATACCGGCTGCTATCAATGCGCTGGAGCTGACGGGTGTTGAACAGGGCACCACTGCCTCTGATGCGATCGTCGGCCTGGCGGTCGCTTCGGTGTCCATCACCGCGACGGTTATTATCGCCATCGGCGTGGCCTTGATGACGCCGTTGCAGCCTGTCCTGAGGTCCGAATTTGTGACGGTTGCCGCTGATTATGTCCTGCCCGCCCTGTTCGGATTTTTGTCCCTTGGATTTTTCAGAAAGCGTACCGGCAGCGGCGCCACGGTCCATGGCAATCTCCTTGCCCTGCTCGTTCCCTTCGTGATTGCAGGCATCCTGTACCTGTTCGTTATGCCCACTTCCTACAGCTCCAAGCAGGGTTGGGTCATCCTTGGCTCCATAGTCGTGCTCTTTATCGTCTCAAGGATCATGTATAAAACGGGCATCATTCGTGTGGATTTGCCGGAAACCCTGGCAGATAAACCGGCCGAATAAAGACAGGTGCACACAGCAGTAATTCGATAGCGCTATAATCTGGTGGTAAATCATGAGCGAAAGAATCAGCACAAAAGTTATCGACCAGCATTCGGACAGGCTCTGTGAGCTGGCCAAAAAGATCTGGGACAATCCAGAAATGGGCTGGCATGAGGAAAAAGCGGTGAAATGGACGGCAGAGTATCTGGAAGCCGAAGGCTTTGAGACGGAAGTCGGCGCCTACGGGATGCCCACGGCCATCCGTGCAGTGTGGGGCCATGGTCATCCGGTAATCGGTTTTTGCGGGGAGTATGACTGCTTGCCCGGCCTGAGCCAGAAGCTTTCCTCCAAGCAGGATCCCGTTGTCCCCGGCGGAAACGGCCACGGCTGCGGCCACAACCTGCTGGGCGTGGGCTGCGTCGGCGCCGCGATCGGCCTGAAGGCGGAGCTGGAAGCCTCCGGCAAGGAAGGGACCGTCGTTTTCTACGGCTGCCCCGCTGAGGAGCAGATCACGGGCAAATGCTTCATGGCCAAACGGGGCGCGTTCCGTGAGTGCGATTTTTGCATCACCTGGCATCCCGGTTCCACAAGTGCAAACTTTATCGGTGTGGCAACCGGTGCAGAGAACGCTCTGTTCCGCTTCCACGGAAAGACGGCTCATGCGGCTCAGAATCCCGAGGTGGGCAGAAGCGCGCTGGACGCGGTCCAGCTGATGAATATGGGCGTGGAATTCCTTCGTGAGCAT
>JAZLFG010000044.1:0-4336 GCA_045615685.1 Faecousia sp. | reverse complement strand
CTGCAGCGCGCCCTAGTTAAATAATTGAATCTCATCTTTTTCTATAAAAGCAGTCGTTCTATCCATCATTTCCCAGGCTGCGGCAATATGCGCGCACATCGAATGCATCCAATCCGGAATTCTTTTTTAGGTAGAGCGGATGGTGCGGATGGCCGCCGTTTTTTGATCGGGTGCCTGCGGTCACCCAGGCGGCGTTCTGGCGCTCTCCCAGCTCAATCATATCCAAGAGGCAGGGCACAAGGTAGGGCCGCTGGAGGATAATCGTCCCCCAAGCCGCCCAAATGACTGGCCGTTCTGAAAGCGCAAGCACATAGGAAAAGGCTTCCATGTTTTCTCTATGAAGGGCCATATTGCACTCCCGCTCCATATCCTGCGGCCGGGTTGCCCGCTGGGCATAGACGTTAAACATAATAAAGCTGTCAAAACCGTTCCCCAAGGCAATTCGTTCTACAGACTTGAGCGTATTGTCAAGCTTCCCCGGCTCTGCGGTGGACGGGTTGATGCCGATGCAAATCAGGGGATGCTGCCCCTTTGTTCCCAATATGTAGCGATAGTCGCAGTAGTAGTCCGGCACATAGAGCCACTTCTCCCGGTCATAAGCGCTCTCGTCGTGGGAACCTCGCAGTGCGTCGTAAAAGCGCAGAACCTCTATTTCATTTGTGCTGTATGCGGGAATATGCATTGGGACAGCCTTCTTTCGATTTCGTTCACGCTTTATAAAAATCAAGATCAGGATGCCCCCTGGGTATCCTGATCTTGGCACACCAGAAGGGACTCGAACCCCCAACCCTCAGAACCGGAATCTGATGCTCTATCCATTGAGCCACTGGTGCATTTGCGTGGCTATTATAGCAAATCATTTTCGCTTTGTAAAGAGCAAATCCTGTAAATTCTTGACAGGGGCACAATTGAGGATTATGCTATGAAAAAGTACCTAAAGGAGGCGGTTTTCGTGCTGGCACGCTTACGTATCCCCCGAGGAATCACCGCCATTGTGGGAAGCGGCGGAAAGACGACCCTGATGCTGGCACTTGCTCAACTACTACCCGGGCGGTGCGCAGTTTGCACCACCAGGATTTATCCGCCCGCCGGGATTCCCCGATATGACGGCAGCAGCCTCCCGGAAATCTCTCGGGCATTTCAAAAAACCGCGTCCTCTGTGTGGCGGCCAGCAGCCCGGATGGAAAGCTTACGGCCCCGCTATGCAGTCTTACAGCGCTGCGCGACCTGTGTAACTATCTGCTGGTAGAGGCCGACGGCAGCCGTGGACGCCCCTTAAAGGCGCACCTACCCCACGAGCCGGTCATCCCTCCGCACACGGACCAGGTTCTGCTGGTGGCAGGACTCAGCGGCCTTGGCCAGCCAATTCAGGCAGCCGCCCACCGGCCAGAGCAATTTGCCGCCCTCTGCCATCAGCCCGTCACCGCTCCGGTTACGCCTGAAGCGCTTGCCGCAGTATTCAACGCGGAGGCTTTGTCCGGCACGGTCATTCTAAACCAGCTCGATGCCGGGAAATATGACGTTTCTGTCCAAACGCTTGCCTCCCTGCTCCCCTGCCGCGTCCTCGCCGGAAGTATTCAACATGGGGAACTGCGGGAGCTTTCCTGTTGACATAACGCTGATTCAGATACTGGAGCGCCATTTATAAAGGAGCTGTCTTGCAATGACTCTGTGCAAGACAGCTCTTTTTATTTGCTATCGTTCTTCTCTAAAGTAAGGCAAACCCAGAGATGCAGGCGGCTGATCCTCCTTCTTGCGCCGCATGGATACGACGATGAGCACAATCAGCGTGACCACATAGGGAATCATTTTGAAAATCTCCTGGGAGCTGCGGGTTAGATTTGGGATATAGAAATAGGCCCAATAGAGCATACCGAACAGATACGAGCCCCAAATGCTGCGCAGCGGCTTCCAGGTGGCGAAGATGACCAGCGCCACCGCCAGCCAGCCCAGAGCCTCGATGGTGCCCTGATTTTCCCAGGTGCCCCGGATGTAGACCATCACATAGTAGGCGCCGCCCAAGCCAGAGATGCCCGCGCCAATGCAGGTGGCAAGATATTTGAACCGTGTGACATTAATACCGGCAGCGTCCGCTGTGGCGGGATTCTCACCCACCGCCCGAAGGCTGAGGCCGGAACGGGTCTTATTCAGGTAAAACCAGAGGACAACTGCCACTGCCAGGGCCACATAGGTCAAGAAGCCATAGGAGAACAGCAGCGTACCCAGGCCAAGCTTTCCGGTCACGCGATCTAAGCCCGTAACCAGACCGGGAATATAAGCACGGAAGGCGCTGGAGGTTGCCGTAACAGAGACCTGGCCAACACCGCCAGCCAGCTTATTGAGGCTGCCGCCAAAGAAATTGCCAATGCCGGAGCCAAAGATCGTCAACGTAAGACCTGTAACATTCTGATTGGTACGTAGGCTAATGGTCAAAAAGGCATAGATCAAGCCGCCCAGTGCTGCCGCTACAAAGCTAGCCAAAAGGCCCAAAAGCACACACACCGCAATGCTCGGCGAAACACCCGCGTTGACGCACCAGACATTCTCATACAAGAACGTGGCGCTCAGTCCCGCGATACCGCCTAAATACATGACGCCGGGTACACCAAGGTTCAGGTTGCCGCCCTTCTCCGTCAGAATTTCGCCCATCGCACCGAACATAATCACAGTACCAAAAATGACGGCGGAGTGGAATAGGGTCGGGAGGGATAAAATGAAATTCAGCATAATCTTACCTCCTTATTTGCGTCCGCGAAGCTTGACCTTGTAGTTGATAAAGAACTCGCTGCCAAGAATAAAGAAAAGCATGATGCCGGAAACAATCTGGGAGGCATACTCATTGAGGCCGAAGTCGGTCGCAATCTGAATCGCGCCCTTATCAAGGAAGGTCAAAAGCGCGGAAATGGCGATCATCACAAAGGGATTCATCTTCGCAAGCCATGCCACAATGATTGCTGTGAAGCCTCTTCCGCCTGCCGTGCTGATAGAGATGGTACGAGACACAGAAGAGACCGCAAGGAAGCCCGCAAAACCGCAAATCGCGCCGGAGATGGCCATGGTACGCATATAAATGCGGTTGACCCGGATACCGGCATAGCGGGCGGTATTCTCCGAGTCGCCTACCACAGAAATTTCGTAGCCCTGCTTGGTATAGCGGAGGTAGCAGTACATCAGCACTGCCAGCACGAGTACGATGAGCACCGTCCAGGCAAAATCGGAATTGTAGCCGCTGGAGAACATATTGCCAATCCAACCTGCCTTGCTCTCGGCGTTGATCGTGCCAACAGTGTTGGAGCCGTAGGGATTTTCCCATTTGGACACGCAGAATGAGGTGAACTGGATGGCGATATAGTTAAGCATCAGCGTGAACAGCGTCTCATTGGCGTTTAGCGTCGCCTTAAAAAAGCCGGGAATTAGTCCCCAGAGGCCGCCCAAAGCCAGGGCACACAGGATCATGCAGAGAAACAGTACCGGCGCTGGTAGCTTGTCCGCAAGCTTGATCATGAAGAAGGCCGTCGCAATGCCACCCATCAGCATCTGCCCCTCTGCGCCAATGTTCCAGAAGCGCATCTTGAAGGCAGGCGCAAGTCCGATGGCAATGCAGGTGAGGATCATCGTATCGCGCAGCATATACCAGATGCGCTTATTGGTACCGAATGCACCGTCTATCATAGAGACGTAGACGCGAATGGGGTTCATATGGACAACTGCAAAAATGACAATCGCAGAAACGATCAAACCAATGACAATACAGATCAGGCGAATCAAAAGAGATTTTGAAAGCGGTATTGCGTCACGCTTTGAGATTCGCACAAAAGGTTCGTTATGCATTTTTGGCACCTCCTCCGAGCTGGGTCATCATCAGGCCAACCTCTTCCTTGCTTGTGCTGTGCGCATCGACAATGCCCGATACCCTTCCGCCGCACAGCACCAAAATCCGGTCACACAGCTCCAGCAGTACATCCAGATCCTCGCCGACATAGATCACAGCGACACCGCGCATCTTTTGCTCTGTCAAGAGATTGTAGATCGTATAGGAGGTATTGATATCCAGGCCACGCACTGCGTAGGCGGTCATCAGCACCCGGGGAGCGCAGGCAATCTCTCGACCAACCAGCACCTTCTGCACATTACCGCCGGACAGACGGCGCAGCGGCGTCCGGTTCACGTCTGGGGTCACGACCTCCAGCTCCCGCACAATCTGGTCCGCCTGTGCCCGGGGGAAACGCTGGTCGGCCAACATTCCCTTGCCCCGACGGTAGCTGCGGAGCTTGATGTTCTCCACAATATTCATGCCGCCCACCAAGCCCATGCCGAAGCGATCCTCCGGCACAAA
>JAZLFG010000043.1:0-18435 GCA_045615685.1 Faecousia sp. | reverse complement strand
GCCCCTGCGCGTCAAAAAACTTTTTGACGCGCTACGCGGGAGTGTAAAAAAGTCCGGTTTTGAAAAAAAGAATTAAAACAGTCAAGCCGCAAGGAGCTGCTGGAATTGCTGCTCAAACAGGCCAGCAAAAACAAGGTATTGCGTACGGAGCTGGACATGTTGCGGAAGCAATTGGAGGATAAAAAGATCCGCATTCGCAAGTCGGGCACACTGGCAGAGGCTGTGGATTGGGCCGCTCCACCTCCACCGGATGAAACAACAGCTTCTCATGCTTGAACAACTACATCACTCCCATGATCCTATTTGATACTAGCTTTCCATCGTTCGGTGAACCTATTCCATAAACGTTTACCACAATGATTTGCACAGCTTTCTGATAAAACGTACATAATTGCATACACTAAGACCATCTTACGAAGGAGTTGGCTCTTAGATGATGGAACAAGATACTGTAAAGCTGCTGCGAGAATGCGACGCCGGCGTTAAAATGGGTGTGGCGTCCATTGATGACGTGCTGGACAATGTGGAAAGCAGCACCTTCAAGCAAACGCTGTCCGAGTCGAAGCAGGACCACGAAGCGCTCAAGGAAGAGCTTCAGACCCTGCTGGAAAAATACCACGACGATGGCAAGGAACCGAACCCCATCGCCAAGGGGATGTCGTGGATGAAAACCAACGTGAAGCTCAGTATGAACGAATCGGATCACACAATTGCAGACCTGATGACAGACGGCTGCAATATGGGCGTCAAATCACTGAACAGGTACCTCAACCAGTACAAAGCGGCGGACGAAACCTCAAAGGATATTACCAAGCGCCTGATTCGCCTGGAGGATCAGCTCGCCACCGACATTCGGTCTTTCCTATAAGCCATCAAAAAACCACATCCCGCTTCCGTTGGAAGATGGATGTGGTTTTTGATACGCTATCGGACTAATGCCCTCGATGCTTCTTCTTTTTCTTTTGCTGCTTCAAGTCAAACATACGTTGTGCTTCGGCCTGCTTCTGCGCGCGGCTTTGGGCCTTGCGTTCGCACTTGTTCTGCTCCTGCTGTAATTTCAAGGCCTGCTGCGATTTTGTGCCGATGCCGGTATCTCTCTGTTGACGGCGCACCTCTCGCTGCATCCGTTTTGGGTTTACGGGCTTTTCTTTTAAGATGGCAGCCACAGCCGGACTGAACTTCAGATGGTAATACTCCCTCAGAACAAAATCATAGACCTCGTAATCCTTTGGCTCCTCTCCGAAGGTCATCTTGCAGACCGTCAGCCTTTCACCTTCCACACGCTCAAAGATCCCCACCCAAAACGGCCCCTCAAAATACACGGTCAGGCCTCCCGCTATTTTGTATTCGGCCGAGTCCAAACGTTTCACCACCTTGCACAGTTTCACGCATCCACTAAGGGGAGAGTCAAGCCCGTTGCGCATATTCTACGCGCATTCATTTGGGTGAACCGATCAGGGTTCCGTCAGGCGTCAGCTCGTGGGGAAGCTCAAAGGAAACATATTGCTCTATGCTGCGATCATCCACTAAAAGCACCACCCTCTCTACCTCCTCTAGCTGGGCAAGGGAGTTTACCACAGAGTAAATCCGCAGGCGGGTGTGCTGCTCATCCTCGCCTTGGGCGGGCAGAAATTCTTTCGTGAAGTTCACCACGCACACGCCATCGCTGACAGATACGCTCGGAAGCGGCGTATTCGCAGGAATGGTGGGGCAGAGCTGCTCGGACTGGGGGCCGCCGATCAGTGCACTAAGTAGGAAGGAGGAAAGCTCCTCGTCCTCTGGCGCAGGGCGCCGTTCCTCGATCAGGCATTGATTCTGCGCATCGACGAAGTACAGCTTTAGCACTGAGTTAAGCTGCCCCGCACTGTGGTCGGCCAGTACAAGCTTTTCGGGATAAATACTTAAGCTTTCCGCACCCTCCAGGCTCTGGGATTGCGCTCGAAAGGTCACCTTCTCATAATCACCGTAGGCGCAAAGGGTCTTGGCAAGGCAGCCGGTGAACACCCGAAGTCCGATACCCGACAGCTCTGCCAGAGAATCCTCAAAGGTGAGGGTGAGGGCTTTGGCACCGTCCTCCTCCGCGGCAAGCAGGGAAAGTCCGCCGGGGAGCTGCTCCATCGTCAGGTCGGGGGACATGGGGCCTTTGAGATACAGCGCCACAAGTCCCGGGATGTTGTCCTGCTTCTCCTGTAGGATCCGCTGCTCCCCAGCTATAATGCCAGTTTCGGAGAAATAGGCGTCATCGCCTTCGCTGCAATAGTAGAATGTGACACGCTTGCCTGTGCTTCCACAGCCAGCTAGAAGCAGCAGCGCAAGGCAAAGGAGAAGGATCTTTTTCATGTTGTCTCCTCCCCAGAGTAAGGAAATACCACGGTGAAGCAGGTGCCACCCTCGGGACGGTTCTCGGCACGCACGGTGCCGAAATTCCGCACCACCATGTCATGTACAATGGATAGTCCAAGGCCACTGCCCCCAGCCAGACGGGAGCGAGCCTTATCCACCCGGTAAAAGCGTTCGAAAATATGCCCGATGGCCTGTGGCGGGATGCCCACGCCGCCGTCGATCACGCGGAGGGTGACATTGTTTTCATTTTTTTCCAGGGACACCCGGAGCAGGCCGCCGTCATTGTTGTACTTAATTCCATTCTCCACCAGGTTGAAAATAATCTGATACAGATCGTCCTCCTGGATCAGGATCGTACAGCCTGGGATGGTTTCGTCCTCCAGGCGAAGATGCCGCGCCGCAGTCTGAGGCTGGAGCATCCGGAATACCCGCCGGGCAATGCCTTGAATGTCCACAATGGTACGCTCCTCCACAGCCATGGCGTCCAGCTTGGTCAGCTCCAGCAGCTTTTGGGACATTCTGGTCAGGCGATCGGCCTCGTCACCAATGTCGCCAACAAATTCGCGCACCGTGGCCTCGTCCATTTCATTCTGCAAAATCGAGTCAGACAGCAGCTTAATGGAGGCCAGAGGCGTCTTGAGCTCGTGGGAGGCGTCGGACACAAATTGCCTTCGCAGCTTCTCAAAATCTTGGAGGCGGTCAGTCAGGGCGTTGAATTCCGTAGCAAGCCGCTCCATCTCATCGCGGGTTTTCATGTAAATCTTGTGGGAGTAGTCGCCCTCCCGCACAATGCGGATGGAATTCAGCACACGCCGCATTCTCCTTGCATAGGCCACCGAGAAGACGCAGGAGAACATGAGCACTATCAGCGCAAGAACCGCAGACACCCGCAATACCATAGCCTCCAAATTTTGCAGAAGCTTTCCCTGATCCTGGTCAAAGGCCGTCAGATACACCGCGCCGGTGGGCACCCCATAATACATCACAGGAACGGCAGAATAGCACTCCACAACACCGTTTTGAAATCGGCAATAGAAGACGTCCTTTCCATCCAGCGCCCGGACCACGGCCGTCAGCAAAAATTGAGCAGGTTCCGCATCATCGACGTTCAAGGAGTCGTAGATGACCATGCCCCGGTAATCCGTCACCACAATACGGCCATAGCTCTTCGAGCCAAGCATCAGCACAGACTGCTGGGCTGCCTCTTTTGTCACGGTGTCCAGGTCGGAGAGTGAGGCGGCAATCAATCTGGTTCGCTCCATGACAGCAGATTCGTTGGCCTGAAATACCAGCTTTCGGCTGATTCTGGCGGCAAAAATATTTAAAACAAACAGCGCCGCCGCTGTAATGATGACATAAATGATCGCATAGCGAAGCTGCGAATTGTGCAGCGCCACATGCCAGACACCTCTACGCCTTGAAATAGTAGCCAACTCCCCACTTTGTCATAATATGCTCCGGCTCTGCCGGGTTTCGCTCCAGCTTTTCCCGAATGCGGCGAATATGAACGTCCACCGTGCGGATGTCGCCCTGATATTCGTAACCCCAGATGAGGTTCAGCAGGCTCTCCCGGGAGTAGACCCGGTTCGGGTTGCGAATCAGAAGATCCATCAGGTCAAATTCCTTTGCCGTTAGATCGGCCAGCTCTCCGTCCCGATAAGCGTTGCGGCTGACGTAATCGAGCCGAATGGAGCCGCAGGCAATTTCCTCATTTTTGGCTTCCCTTGCGGCAGAGCGCCGCAGAAGCGCCCGAATGCGGGCTTTCAGCTCCAGAATGTTGAAGGGCTTGGTCAGGTAGTCGTCCGCCCCATGATCGAAACCCATAAGCTTGTCCATATCATCCGTCTTGGCTGTCAGCAGAATAATGGGCACGTCGGAAAAACCACGAATTTGACGGCAAGCCTCCAGGCCGTCCATTTCCGGCATCATCACGTCCAGCACGATCAGATCAATCGGCGTCTCCCGCACCGTGCGCACGGCGTCCAGACCGTTGGCTCCGGTCAGAACCTCATAGCCCTCGTTGCGCAAATTATAGCTGATCCCCTTGACGAGCAAGGACTCATCATCGACCACAAGAATTTTCATGCCGCATCCTCCACATAAATCAAATCCTGAATTTCTCCGTATTTTTTCTCGCCGATTCCCTCTATGTCCATGATCTGCTCGGCACTGACGAACGGGCCGTATTCCTCCCGCCATTGGAGGATTCGTTCTGCCAGTACCGGGCCAATGCCGGGCAAAGCCTCCAATTCGTCCGCAGTTGCCTCGTTGAGATTCAGGCGAATCGAGGGTTCCTGCTCTAATGGTGCTGTCTCATAGACAAGCTCCACCGGTGCAGTCTGGGTGCTGATGACCGCGTGAGCGGAGCTGCGCCCAATAAAAAATGCCAGCGTAAAGATGACAAACAGTCCCGTCAGTCCAAGCAGCGCCTTATGTGCCCACTCCAATTTCAAGCGAATCCCCCCGCAATCATTGACAAGAAGCATAAATTTGGTATAATTTCTATCAGTACAATAAAGTATACCACACTTTACACGTGCTCGGCAATGGCAGTTTTTCAGATGAATGGAGAAATACAATGAAAAAGCAAAAATTATTTGCCCTACTCCTTTGTATTGCGCTACTTATACAGCTATTTACGGTATACGCCCTGGCAGACGAAGTGGAGGATATTGCGGATGCAGCGGATGTAGACGAAGACAGTGGCGACACTTTGCCAGAAGAAGACGTTTCACCTCTGACACTGGAGCTTGCCTGCAAGGGTGCGATTTTGATTGAGCTCAATTCCGACACCACAGTGTTTGAGCAAAATGCCGACGAGCGCCTCTATCCCGCCAGCCTGACCAAGATCATGACCTGCCTTCTGGCTCTGGAGCGGGGCGTTCTCTCGGATGAGGTCAAGGTAGACACCGCTCTGATGCAGGGCATGGATGCGGATGCCAGCATCGTTGGTCTGGAGGACGGCGAAGTTCTAACCCTGGAAGAGCTTCTTTACTGCGTCATGGTGCCCTCGGCAAATGATGCCAGCTTAGTGGTCGCGGATCACATTGCAGGCAGCGTGGAAGCCTTCGTGGAGCTGATGAACCAGAGAGCCAAGGAGCTGGGCTGCACCAATACCCATTTCGTCAATCCCGACGGCCTTCACGATGAGGAACATTACACCACCGCTCGGGATATGGCCATCATCACAAAGGCAGCCCTGAAGCTCGAAGCCTTCCGCACCCTCTGTGGCACAGCGGTGCATGAGATTCCGGAGACCAATCTGTCTTCCAGCCGGATCATCTATACCACCAACTATTTTATGGACACGACCATCACGCCCAAGTATTACTGGGAAAAGGTCAGCGGCATCAAAACTGGCTTCACGACCCCCGCCGGCCGCTGCCTGGCCTGCCTGGTGGAGGAGGGCGATTTCTCCTACCTTTCGATCGTGCTGGGCTGCGAAACTCCCTACGACGAGAACGGAGAAGCAGTTCTTGGCAGCTTCCCCGAAAGTCGGCGGCTGATGGAGTATGGCCTTGAGAATTTTACCTTTGTCTGTGTGCTGTCGCACCTGAACCCCATTGCCCAGGTGCCGGTATCCTCCGGAGCAGTCAAGTCCGTGGTCATTGCGCCGGCCCAGGATGTCAGCGCCCTGCTGCCGGCGGCATATGACCCGGCCAAGCTCAACATCTCCTATACGCTCCGGGACGGCGACGCCTTGATGGCCCCTCTGGACGCCGATGAAATTGTTGGGACTGCCACCGTAACCTATGACGGCAAGCTGGCCGGTACAGCCGACGTGCGCACCATCACAGCGGTGGAGCGCCACAAGCTTCTGTCTGCGCCCACCGAGGAGGATTCCGCGATTGCGCGCCTGCTGCCGGTTATCATCATCGTAGCGGCAGTCTTGCTGCTGCTTGTGGCCTGGGCCAATCGCAGGCGGGGCCGCAGACGCAAAACAAAGAAGAAGGGAAGATAATCATGGAGCAGATGGAAAGCCTCCGGCGTAGCTGCCTTGCCTGCACCAGGTGCCCTCTGTGTGAAACCCGACATCAGGTCGTATTTGGGGTCGGTGCGGAGCACACTGGCGTAATGCTTATCGGCGAAGGCCCCGGTGAGCAGGAGGATCTGCGGGGCGAACCCTTTGTGGGCCCGGCGGGACGGCTGCTGGACGATATGCTCTCCATCATCGACCTGGGCCGCCACAATTGCTATATTGCCAACATTGTCAAGTGTCGCCCGCCCCACAACCGCGATCCCCTACAGGTAGAGCAGGATGCCTGCATTGGCTGGCTGCGCCAGCAGACCGCAATCATCAACCCCAAAATCATCATCTGCCTGGGCCGCATCGCCGCTATGAAGCTCATCCGGGAGGACTACCGGATCACCCGAGAGCATGGCCAGTGGGTGCAAAAGGGCGATATCTGGCTCACCGCCATCTATCATCCCTCGGCACTGCTTCGAGATGTATCAAAGCGGCCGGAGACCTTCGCGGATTTGCTGTCCATTCGAGAAAAGGTGCGGCAGCTCTGCCCAGAGCTATTGAAGTAAAAAAGGCTGTCCCACGGCGCTGAACTGGCAAAAGCACGCAGTTCATTCCATGGGACAGCCGTTATTCTTTTTAATCCGTACCAAGGGAAAAATCCCGGATCGTCACGGAGGCAATGTTTTCGATGCCTGACCAGAAGTCCCCGCCCATGGGAATCCCTTCCGGCGTCATCCACTGCTCCAGCGCCAGCTCCTGATCGCCATAGCCCAGGAGATACACCGCACTGTACAGATCTTTATCCTCTCCTGCCTCCCGGATATAGCCGCCTGTCCAGGCGCTATAGAGGAGCTGCGGCAATACCATCGGTGCTACCCGGCCATCTGCCAGAAGGCCGAAGTCCAGTGCCACCTCGTCAAAGCTGGCACTCTCCCCATCCGGCTGCACGGTCGCCAATATACCGGCAATGGACTCCGGCTCCGTTACCTCCAGCGAGGTTGTCCCATCCGGATCGCAGGTGCACACAAGAGTGAACTCTGCCGCCCCTTCTCGCATATTCGCCTCGATTTGTGCTGTAAAACGGCAGCCCTGGGTCAAAAGTGCCGTGCGAAAATCCAGCGCCGTCTGCATGGCCTTATTTTGCGCACTACACCCGCACAGCATGAGAATGCTCAGAAATGCCGCTGCCATTCGTTTGATAGACCCACTTCCTTATTTTAGTAGTCGCGCAGCCGCCAGAATCATATCCTCCGGCAGCATCCCCCACTGCCCCAGCTCGGCAGCGCAGAGATCTCCTGCCGCGCCGTGAAGATAGGCGCCCAGGGCTGCTGCCTCCAGAGGCGCAACCCTTTGCCCCAGCAGGGAAAGAATCATCCCTGCCAGCACATCCCCGCTGCCGCCGGTGGCCATGCCGGGGTTGCCTGTCTGGTTGACATAAAATGTTTTTCCATCGGTGATGACGGTTCGATGGCCCTTGAGAAGGACAATGGCATGGCTCTCCTGGGCCAAGCGGGCAGCCGCCCGGCAGCGAAGGGCAACGTCCTGTCTGGGAAGGGGCGGCTCGTCCGGCATCAGGCGGGCAAACTCACCGTCATGGGGCGTTAGGATGATGGAATCGGTGGCCTCGCGCAATCTATCTATATGCCCGGCAAAGGCATTTAGACCATCCGCATCCAAAACCAGGGGCTTTCCCGCCGCCGGAATCAGCTCCCAAAGAAGCTGCGTCAGTCCCTCGCTCCTGCCAAGACCCGGGCCAATCAGGGCGCAGTCACAGTCCTTTAGCCGGGAGACGATGGCTTCCTTTGCCGCTAGGCTGACGCGCCCCTGGGAGTCAGACGCCACTGGGAACACCATAGCCTCCGTTAGCTTGCTGGCCACGATGGGGTACACCGCCTCCGGCACCAGCGTGGATACCAGCCCACTGCCACACCGAAGCGCCGCCATGGACGCCATTGCCGCCGCGCCGGTATAGCCCACAGCCCCGCACAAAAGCAGCACCTTGCCAAAATCTCCCTTGTGGGCATACGGCTCCCGGAGCGGAAGAAATCTCCGAATATCCTCCCGCTCTATCATATGGATGTTCCATCCCTGTCCCAACTGTTGTGTTTTCATGGCAAAGCCCCCCATTCTCTTCTATTATATCGTCTTCGACGGGGATATGCCACAAAAAATCAGAAAAAAATGTTGCAAATTGCTGCGCTGCATGATAAGATAGAGCCAATATTGGAAAAGCTATGACCGGGTTGTCGTGTTTTTGGTCGCAGGTTCAGAGAGAGCGGGATGCTGGAAGCCGCTCCCTGCATAAAACAGGGCGTTCCCCCGCGAGCTGCCGCCTGAACCGCGAAAGCCAAGTAGGGTGCGCCGGTTAACCTCGTTATTGGTCTAAGCGCGCTGTCTGGCGAATTGCGGGTGGTACCGCGGAAGGTTGGTCTTTCGTCCCCAGGGGATGGAGGGCTTTTTTATTGCCCAATAGCGCAACACTATATGAAAAGGAGAAGCAAACAATTATGAAAGAGCATTTGGAACAACTCAAAGCACAAGCCTTGTGTGCCCTGGAGCAGGCAGCCAGCTTTGATGAGCTCGAAGCGCTGCGCATTCGGCTGCTGGGAAAAAAGGGCGAGCTGACCGCCATCCTGAAGCAGATGGGCAAGCTCTCTGCCGAAGAGCGCCCCGTTATGGGGCAGATCGCCAACGCGGTACGCGCCGCCATTGAAGAGCGCCTTGAGGCCTGCCGCGAAAAGCTCCAGAAGGCCGCCCTGGACGCAAAGCTGGAGGCTGAAACCCTCGATGTGACCGTGCCCGGCGAACCCATTCGCATGGGGCATCGCCATCCGATGAACGTCTCCCTGGAGGAGCTGCGCAACATCTTCATCGGCATGGGCTTCGCAGTGGACGAAGGCAATGAGGTGGAGCTTTCCTCCTACAATTTCGACCGGCTCAACACCGATGAGGGCCATCCCGCCAGAGAATGGACCGACACCTTCTATATCGACGAAAACAGCGAGGTACTGCTTCGCACCCACACCTCCCCCATGCAGGCCCACATCATGGAGACCCGTCCCCTGCCCATCCGCTACATCGTCCCCGGCCGCTGCTACCGCAAGGACGAGGTGGACGCCACCCATTCTCCCATGTTCCACCAGATGGAAGGGCTTGTGATCGACAAGAACATTACCTTCGCCGACCTCAAGGGCGCACTTCATAACATGGCCGTGCAGCTCTACGGCCCCGGCACCGTGACCCGTTTCCGCCCCCACCACTTCCCCTTCACCGAGCCCTCCTGCGAAATGGACGTGCAGTGCCACAAGTGCGGCGGCAAGGGCTGCCCCACCTGCAAGGGCGAAGGCTGGATCGAGCTGCTGGGTGCAGGCATCTGCAACCCCATGATCCTCAAATACAGCGGCATTGACCCGGATGAATACTCCGGCTGGGCCTTCGGCATGGGTCTGGAGCGCGCTGCTCTGCAAAAGTTCAAGATCGACGACCTGCGCCTGATCTATGAAAACGATGTTCGATTCCTGGAACAGTTCTGAGAAAGGAGTGTATTGCGAATATGAATCTCAGCAGAAAATGGCTGACTGAATTTGTTGACGTCCCAATGGACGAAATGGGCGACCGCGCCTTTGCCGAGGCCATGACCCTCTCCGGCTCCAAGGTGGAGGCCACCTACGATCTGGGCGCTGAAATAAAAAATGTCGTTGTGGGCAAAATCCTTTCCATGGAGCGCCACCCGAACTCCGACCATATGTGGGTGTGCCAGATTGATGTGGGCGAAGAGACTCCGATTCAAATCTGCACCGGCGCCTGGAACGTCCACGAGGGCGATTTCATCCCCGTGGCAAAGCACAATTCTCTGCTCCCCGGGGGCAAGAAGATCACCAAGGGCAAGCTCCGGGGCGTGCCGTCTGCCGGTATGCTGTGCTCCCTTGGCGAATTGGAGATGGATCTTCACCATTTCCCCTATGCCGCCATCACCCCGGCGGCCATTCTAAATGACTACCATCCCCTGAATCCCGATAAGCCCTCCATCTCCGCCGACATTCAGCCGGGAGACAAGGTTTTCGGCAGCGTGGTCGCAGCTAAGGTGTGCACTGTGGAAACAAAGGCGTATGGCAGCTTTGCCTGCACACTCGACGCGGGTGCAGAATTTGCCACCGTCACGGCCTGCAGCAATCTTCACACCGGCGATCTGGTGGCCTTCGACACCGCAAAAAATCACATCTGCACGCTGGAAGACCTACACGCGAAGCAGGAGGAATTCCCCCACTGCCTCACCGATGGTATTTTTATCCTGAACGAAGAAGCTATTTCCTGCGGTGACGATATTTGCCCTGTCATTGGCAAGGATGACCATGTGGTAGAATTTGAAATCACCCCCAACCGCGCCGACTGCCTTTCCATGATCGGTCTGGCACGCGAGGCTGCCGTCACCTTTGAGAAGCCCCTCAAGCTCCATACGCCCCAGGTGCAGGGCGGCCACGGCAACATTGCCGATATGGTGGACATTGAGATTGAAAATCCTGAGCTGTGCCTGCGCTATACGGCTCGAATGGTGAAAAATGTCAAGATTGGCCCCTCCCCCAAGTGGATGCGCGAGCGCATCACCGCCATGGGTATGCGTCCCATCAACAATCTGGTGGATATCACCAACTACGTCATGATGGAATACGGCCAGCCCATGCACGCCTTTGACTTCTCCTGCGTCGGCGGCAATAAGATTGTCGTCCGCACCGCCCGGGAGGGAGAAACGCTCACCACCCTCGACGGCAGCGTTCGCCCCCTGAAGCCCAGTATGCTGTGCATTTGTGACGCGGAAAAGCCCATCGGCTTGGCCGGTGTCATGGGCGGTGCAAACTCTGAAATCGTGGGCGATACGGCCATGGTTCTGTTCGAATCCGCCAATTTCAATGGCACCTCCATCCGCCGTACCGCCGCCGCTCTCAATATGCGCACGGATGCCTCCGCCCGCTTTGAGAAGGGACTGGACCCCATGATGACCTACGACGCTGTGAACCGCGCCTGTGAGCTGGTAGAGCTCCTGGGCTGCGGCGAGGTGGTGGACGGTGTGCTTGACGTGATCACCGCCGACACCAACCCCCTGGTCATCACCCTGGATCCCGCCCGCATCAATCGCATTCTCGGCACCGACATTGAGGAGTCCGTCATGCGGGATATCCTCACCCGACTCGGCTTCGAGCTGGACGGTGCGCAAATCACTGTCCCCTCCTGGCGGCGAGACATTAGCCCGGTCTACTATCACAATGACGTGGCAGAGGAGGTTGCCCGCATTTACGGCTTCAACAAGATCCCCTCCACCCTCATGGATCACGCCTCCACCACCCAGGGCGGCTACACCAAGCGCCAGCTCTCTGAGCGGCTGATGGGTGAAATCTGCCGCCAGGCGGGCTTCGACGAGGTCATCACCTACTCCTTCTTTAGCCCCTCCAATTTCGATAAGATTCTCCTTCCGGCCGACTCCCCCCTGCGCGACACCATCCGCATTCTCAATCCCCTGGGTGAGGACACCTCCGCCATGCGCACCACAACCCTTCCCTCCATGCTGGAGGTGCTGGCTCGGAACTACAACTACCGCAACCGCAATGTCCGCCTGTATGAGCTGGGCCGCACCTACTTCAAGCGTCCGGAGGATCGGCTGGCCAATGAGCCCATCGTTCTGACCCTTGGCGCCTATGGAGAGGATATGAACTTCTACACCCTCAAGGGTGTGGTGCAGGCTGTGCTCGACGCCTTCCGCCTGGACAACGTCCGCTATGAGGCAGATCGGCAGAACCCCTCCTACCATCCCGGCCGCTGCGCCAGGATTTTCAGCGGTGAAACCCTCATTGGCACCATCGGTCAGGTGCACCCCACGGTGGCGCAGAATTTCGGCGCAGATACGCCGCTGTATACCAGTGAGCTGTCCGTGGACGCCATCTGCGAAAGCCAGGGCGCCGATCCGCTCTACGTCCCGCTGCCCCGCTTCCCGGCTGTCACCCGTGACCTGGCCCTGGTCTGCGACGAGGCCGTCACTGTGGGCGAGCTGGAATCGTGCATCCGCCAGGCCGCGGGTTCTCAGCTCACCGCCATTTCCCTGTTCGATATCTACCGGGGCAAGGGCATCCCTGCAGGCAAGAAGAGCGCTGCTTTCAACCTGGAATTCCGCGCTGCCGACCGCACTCTGACCGTCAGCGAGGTGGATGCTCTGGTGGAGCGCATCCTCAGCGCCCTTTCCGACACCCTTCAGGCTACCCTGCGCTAAGGATTGCTTCGGAGAGAGCAAACGCCTATTTTTGCGCTCTGACGGAATTATTTTAAAAAGTTCTGTTCGTATTGTCTCTTTTCGACTTTACTTCTTCGGAAAATTATTATATGATAGAGGGGAAAGGAGGTAGACGCCATGCATGATGCTACAATCAAATTTGTTGTCCCGGATGAGGCCGCGGACGAAATGAAACAGATCCTGAAGGCTGTGTACGCATCTCTGAGCGAGAAGGGCTACAACCCCATCAATCAGATCGTCGGCTACCTGCTCTCGGAAGATCCCACCTATATCACCAACCACAAAAACGCCCGCAGCCTGATCTGCAAAATCGACCGCGACGACCTGCTCCACGAGCTGGTACGCCATTATCTTTTCGACGAATAATCCCATAAGCTGCAAACGGAGGCTTTTTCCCACCAAAAAGCCTCCGTGTTGTTGATCTATGCGCATGTCCCTTGACAATTTCATAGTATCCCCCGTCTTCTCACATCCAAAATTCCTCGGCATTTGGACTGAATGTAACAATCGGAGAAAAAATAGTTACAAATTGTCATTTTATTTCCCGACAACTATTGACAAACCTCCAACTATGTGTTACAATTTGGTTACATTTTGATCAGGAGGTATTCCATGTCTGAGAAAAATGAAGGCCTGAGCTACAAAGGGCATCCCCTGATGCGGCTGGGCAACATCATCTACTACGGCTCTATGGCGGATTCGCACATCGTGATGTTGCAAATCCTCGAAAGCAAGAAGATGGACGATCTCGACCTGGCCACAAAGGTTTCGGTGCAGCTCCAGCTCACCGACCCCAGCGTAAAATCCCGGGATCGCATCATCAAAAAGAGCGAAAAAGACGGCTTTTACACGGCGCTGGATGTGGGCTGTGTCTGGCTGGAACGCGCACTGAACAAATAACCTATCACGAGGACGGAGGATACATATGAAACGCGTATATAAGCTTATCACCCTGCTTGCCATGCTGATTCTCATGATCGGCGCCACCACAATGCTTGCCAATGCCACCGAGCTAAAGACCGGCATCGGCATTGTAACCGCCTCATCCGGCCTGCGCCTTCGCGCATCGGCCTCCACCGACAGTAAGGTCATCAGCACCGCCCCCTGCGGCGACAATGTGGTAATCATCCGCCAGAAGGGCAACTGGTACCTGGTGGACTACAATCTCGACATTGGCTACATGAGCGCGGACTACATTCAGGTGAAGGAGCGCGAAAATGTGGAGCTGGGTTACGGCTCCGTGAACCCCTATCTCGCCAACCTTCGCAGCGGCCCCTCCACCTCTCACAGCGTGGTGGCTACGGCCTCCCAGGGAGAAAAGGTTTTCATCTTTGGCTTCAACTGCGGCTGGTATAAGGTCAAGTACAGCGGCACCGTGGGCTATATCCGCAGCGACCTGGTCACGCTGACTGAGGTACCCTACTGTAACCATGGCTCCAGCAAAACCGGCGGCAGCTCCGGCAGCTCCAGCTCCTCTTTGGGCGAACAGATCGCTGCCACCGCCAAGAAATATATTGGCTGCGCCTATATCTTCGGCGGCACCTCCCCCTCCGGCTTTGACTGCTCCGGCTTTGTGCAGTACATCTATAAGCTCTATGGCTACAGCATCTACCGCACAGCAGATGTCCAGCTGAACAACGGCTACGCTGTCACTGATCTGCGTCCCGGCGATCTGGTGTTCTTCGCTCGCACCTACAACACCTCCGCCGCAGCCTCCCATGTGGGCATCTACATTGGCGACGGCCAGTTCGTCCATGCGGCCAACTCCTCCTCCGGTGTGAAAATTTCTTCTCTCAGCGAGGAATACTACTCCAGCCGCTACGTGGGCGCACGCCGCATTGTCTGATAATAAGCGAATAAATATACAGGCCCGCACAGTCAGGATCCATGTCTATCCTGCCTGCGCGGGCCTTTCGTTTGTGATGGCAGCAACCGCAAAGCCTAAAAAGTAAGAGACGGTTTTCGATTAAGATAAAATCGAAAACCGTCTCTTTTAGATTCTGAGCTTATTGGATAACATGATTCTGAATTTGACAATAAACGTAGTTATTTTCTTTACCTACTGCATGATAGAATTCACCAATTTTAATCTCTTGGTCAGTCAAAAAAGGAACCATATAGGCACCCTGAACAAGACGAAGGCCGCCATCCTCATACGTATACGTATAGAACTCGCCTTGGTACATTACGTTACCATTGATGTCAGTAATAGTCGTTACCGATTTCGGAGCAAAGTGAAATTGACCGACATAGGAGCAGTAGCTTGTGGCAATCACGTCCTCATTGCAGAATCTAACCGTCTGAAGCATTGCTTTCATAAATTTCCCCTCCTTTCTTTAGATATATGTATGCGCATACACGTATCAACTATACGTATAGTGGTACGGTGCAATTATATCCTTTTATTAATGGAAAGTCAAGGAAAAACATGCATTATTTTGAAATTTTCCAAGCTCTTACAAATGGGGGGGGAAAAAGAGATTTTGCTTCCTTAAAAAGCATAAATTCTTCTAATTTCTCACTCAAAATACCGCTCCAGCAGACCCTTCAGCGCCTTGCCGTGGCGGGCTTCGTCGCGTGCCATCTCATGCACAGTATCGTGAATCGCGTCGAGGCCATTGCGCTTGGCGCAGGCAGCCAGCTCGAACTTGCCCTTCGTAGCGCCGAATTCGCACTCCACGCGCCAGGCCAGGTTGTCCTTTGTGGTGGCTTTCATGTTGGGCTCCAGGGTAGTGCCCAGAAGCTCTGCAAACTTGGCAGCGTGCTCGGCTTCCTCGAAAGCTGCCTTCTCCCAGTACAGGCCGATCTCGGGATAGCCCTCACGGTGGGCAATGCGAGCCATGCACAGATACATGCCGACCTCGCTGCACTCGCCATTGAAATTCGCCATAAGCTGGTCGAGAATGTACTTCTTGTCTTCGGCACTGATATCGGGGTTATTCTCCACCGTCTTGCCGTAAACACCGAGCTCATGCTCCGCAGCCAGCTTCATCTCACCCTGGACTTCCTCAAACATGGACGCGGGCGCCTTGCATACCGGGCAATTTTCGGGGGACTCGTTGCCCTCGTGGACATAACCGCAAACCTTGCAAACGTACTTTTTCATTGTGTGAACCTCCATTCATTATTTTAATTCTCGCCGAGACAGTCGCTACAGATGCCGGAAAACATCAGCCAGCCGCTTTCCACCCGAGCGCCCAACTGCAAGCCCACCAGCTCGCAAAGCTCCCGCGAGACTGGCAGATCCGCCACGTCCAACACCCGATGGCATCGGGTGCAGACAAAGTGCGCGTGGGGCAGGGTGTTATAGTCGAACCGCTCGAACCCGCCCACCGTGCCCACGCTGATGATTCGCCCCTGAGCCCGGAGCTGTGAAAGGTTCCGGTAGACCGTGGCCCGGGAGACGTCAACCTGCCGGGCGCGAAGCGCTTCATAGAGCCAGTCGGCCGTGGGGTGGGTAGCGGTGGCGCTGAGACATTCCAGAATCGCGTCCCGCTTGTGGCTGTGCCTTTGATTCATGGCCATAAGTAACTCCAATCTAAATAATAATGAGAATCATTATTGTTTATGTATGAAGAATATCACCTTTTTCTCCATTTGTAAAGCGCTTTTTAAGAAGAAAAAGTTTTTTGTGAAAATCACCAATTTCCCTCACGAACGCCAACAAAATGTTAATAATAGAGACAGTTTTTTTAAAATGCGACAAATTCCCTTGACATTTGCCCGGAAGGCCGGTAGAATAAGCCAAGTTAGAAAATCTGTCGAAGGGGGCTACCGTCATGACCATGGCAATGTGCTTGCGCATGAAGGGGCGTTCTATTGGGTTTTCTATTTTCTTTCAGTAGCTTGGGCGGATGCATCGGATTTCTATTTAATCCGGTGTTTTTCTTTTGTCCAAAATCAATCTACCAAAGAATAGAGAGGAGTTCTACCATGGATAAAAATGTAAACACCGACGCCATCTATGACGCCAGACAGCTTGGCATCCCCAAGATGATCACCTTGGGCTTCCAGCATATGTTCGCTATGTTCGGCGCAACGGTCCTGGTTCCGGCCCTCACCGGCCTAAACGTTGCCACCACCCTGCTGTTCGCCGGCCTTGGCACCCTGCTGTTCCACCTGCTAACCAAAGGCAAGGTTCCCGCCTTCCTCGGCTCTTCCTTCGCATTCATCGCCGGCTATGCCGCCATCGCCCCCAACGGCGAGGCAGAGCTGCTTCCCTATGCCTGCTTCGGTGTAGCGTGTGCAGGTCTAATGTATGTGATCCTATCCGCCCTCTTTAAAATTTTCGGCACCAAGCGCGTGATGCGCTTCTTCCCGCCCATTGTCACCGGCCCCATCATCATCGCTATCGGCCTGACCCTTTCCTCCTCCGCAGTTTCCAACTGCGCTGCCAACTGGTGGATTGCCCTGGTTGCCATCGCCATTATTGTTGCCACCAACATTTGGGGTAAGGGTATGGTCAAGATCATTCCCATTCTTCTGGGCGTCATCGGCTCCTACGCCTTCGCCATGCTCATCGACCCATCCGCCCGCGAAGCACTCGTCACCAATGTGGCCAATGCCAAGTGGATCGGCTTCCCCATCCAGAAGGAAGCCACCATCTTCGGCCTGTTCTCCGGCAATGTGGACACCAGCCTGCTTCTGACTGCTATAGTCACCATCGTTCCCCTGTCGCTTGCCACCATGGTCGAGCACATCGGCGATATCTCCGCCATCTCCTCCACCTGCAGCCGTAACTACATGGAGGATCCCGGCTTCCATCGCACCCTCCTGGGTGATGGTCTGGCCACCACCCTGGCCTCCCTCTTCGGCGCACCTGCCAACACCACCTATGGCGAAAATACCGGCGTTCTGGCGCTGAGCAAGGTCTACGACCCCAGAGTTATCCGGATTGCCGCCATTCTGGCCATTCTCTTCTCCTTCAGCCCGAAGTTCGCCGCCATCGTCAGCTCCATGCCCGTCGCCACCATCGGCGGTGTGTCGCTGGTGCTCTACGGTATGATCTCCGCAGTAGGCGTCCGCAATGTGGTCGAAAACAAAGTGGACTTCACCAAGTCCCGTAACGTCCTGATCGCCGCTCTGATCCTGGTGCTGTCCATCGGCGTCACCTATGCAGGCCCCATCGTCATTGGCCCGGTCAGCCTTTCCGGTCTGGCAGTTGCCTCCATCGTGGGCATCATTCTCAACGCCATCATGCCCGGCAAGGACTACACCTTCGGCGAAGACCAGCAGGGCGATACCTCCGTCAACTTCATCGTGCAGTAATTCCCGAATAATTCTGCCGCCCACAGGAAAACCCCGTGGGCGGCAATTTTTTACTCTGTTCTCTTTTTATTGACAAATTTTGTCGTGTCATATATACTTTCTGTGGTGCATTGCACCCCGAAAGGCTACCAGTTGCGGTAGGCGGTTGGCTCTCCACTGCGGAGGGCGTCTTTCCCTCCGGAAAGGAGGGCGGTGCTTATGGTTACATACAACGAACTGTTTTTGTTGCTCACGTTTATTGTATCGACCATCTCACTGGTTGTCACACTGACAAAAAAGAAATACCCGCCCCTGTCCAAAAGTGCGGTTATTTCTTTTTTAATCGACTCGAGGGCTAACCGTCTACTCGGTAGCCTTTCTGGGTCTATTATACCAAATGATCCCCACTTGTCAATCATTGATTGACAAATTTTGTCGCTTTGTATATACTTTCTGTGGTGCATTGCACCCGGAAAGGCTACCAGTTGCGGTAGGCGGTTGGCTCTCCACTGCGGAGGGCGTCTTTCCCTCCGGAAAGGAGGGCGGTGCTTATGGTTACATACAACGAGCTGTTTTTATTGCTCACGTTTATTGTATC
>JAZLFG010000042.1:0-3900 GCA_045615685.1 Faecousia sp. | reverse complement strand
AACCAGATGATCTCAAACTCGCACTTTGCCCCAGGCTTGATCCCCAATATGTCAAATTTTCCGCCGCCATCGACGGTTCCTGTCTCTTGATTGATCCGTATCCGGGGGCGAAGCTCTGTCTGGGCGCCATCTTTAAATTCAGCGTCAGAAATGCGAAGCTGCCCCTCTTGCTCCTTTTTTCCAAAAAGGGCTTCATTCGCTTTCCATGCGTTCATTGCTCCGGCAAGAGAGGAGGCTTGCAGAAACATCCGCCCGTCCGGCAGCATCAGGATGCGTTCTGTCGAGTGATCCGCAGCTCCCGTGCGAAATGGTGCGCAGCAGGTCGCCAAAATTCGGTAGCGAAGTACCTTCGTAAAGCTGGCCTTCATTGGGCATTGCCCTCCTTTCGGCATAGGTTCAAAAGCTCCACAAGGATCTCCAACCGTATCCGTAGGCTGTCCTCACAGAAATCCACACCGAACGTCTGCGGCACGGGCGTATTCCAAATTTCTTGCATTTTATCAAAAAGCTTCGCATAGGCCGCTCTTTGCTTCGGCTCAACCTTTTTCTGCTTGAAAAATTCCTCAATGTATTTCAGCTCTCCCCCATTGGCAATTGCCTGCTCACAAACCGCCTGCACATTGCCAAGCTGCGATTTGGACAGGCCGGTGGAGAGATCCCCTGCATGTTCATATAGCCACTGGCTTTTTTTCTGCCGCACCAACGCCGCGCCATCCGGATTCTTTGCAGCGGGATCAAGTAAGCGGCTCTTTTTCGAAATTTCCTTCCGTGCATTTATGAATAAGACTCTGCCAAAGCCCTCTGCCGTGTAAAGCCCAAGGCCGGAATGTTCCACAGCTCGAAGCTTCTCCACATCGGGCACGCTTGCGCAGTTAAGGCGGAACAGGCTACCGATTCCATACATCGGTGTCATCGGCGTCTCGCAACCCCAGGTACGATTGAAGCCATGGAGCTCTGTCAGCGTAGTGGCGCAGCCGCTGATCTCCACTGTTTCTACCCCAAGGCGGTCTGCTAATTGTTCTTCGTCGATGCCGACAAGCTCTCCGTCCTTGCACATCGCCATCGGAGACAGCAGCAGCATATCGAATTCCTTCGGTATAGCTTGTCCGGCTGTGATGCTCATGGCGGCCCAGTGAGGCTCACATACGCCCTCTAGCTTCAGCACCTTACTCAGACCGCTTCCGGCAAACCGATCCGCACCCAGTGAAATAAACTCGCTGAAGGTAGCAGCAATCGTCGGCACAAGCGAAGCATCTGCCAACTGGATGTAGCCCTCCAGGATCGTCCCGGGAGCCAGCGCCATGGTGGTAAACACCTGCTTTTCCTCCCCCCTGCGAATGCGCAGGGTTTTGGTCAGAGGTGGACTGCCACTGCAAATTTCCTTATTTCGCAGCACACAAAATGCGCCAAGCTTTGCTTCCTTGTCGCCGGGCTTTACTTTATCGTCCAGCTTATGGTACAGCCGTGTCTGTGCCTTATCCTCATAGAATCCGCAGGGCGTAGGTAGGACGGATACATCCTCAAATCTCGGCAGGGCATTAAAAAAACGCACCCGGCTGCTGAGTAGCTCCTGCCGATGCGCTGCAAACCACTCCGGCTTTTCCGCCGCAAGACGCGACATCACGAACCCCCGCACGGCTGTGCCGGGGAGGTAATTTCTCGTGTCCGAATGGTTTTTTCGTTCCTCCTGGCCGCGATTCCCATGCAGATCGCCCACCGTCAGAGGTGCTTCGAGCTGAAGCCGATAGTAGAGATATGGTGCGGCCTCGGCAGTTTTTCGCTGATTGTCCCCCATTAGGTCGGCAGTGATCTTCACACAGCCAAAGCCACGGTTGCGCATCAGGCCGATCCATTTGATCGCCGCAAGTCCGCGGCGGACAAGCGCCGCATCCTCTTGCGCACACAGGAGGATTCCGGAAAGGCGCTGTCCCTTCCGGAGACAGGCGGCCACGCGGAGCGTTTTCGGCTCTGCCACACCATTGGCAGAAATCGCGGTAAATGCCCGCATCGTGCGCCACTGGCCGTTCTTTTCCAAGCGCATTGGGCCAAAAACGAGCTTGCGTTCGTCCGCTGTCCCGTCGTTGGGCGTACCGAAAAGCGCTCCGAGAAGCGCTTCGTCTCCCCCCTCCCAGACCAGCAGATTTTCCACGCTCTCCCGGAGAAGCCCCTTGAGGGTAGAGCCGGGAAGAAACGGCAATCCATCCCGATCCAGTCGGAGGGCAATATTTTCCCCGCCCGGAATGCTGTGGCCGGAGGAAATGATGGTGTCAGAACGCAGTTCGATGGTGATTTTCAGGCAAATCTGCTTCATTTTTCCTCCCTCCATAGTTCCATATGCTCCATGAGCTCAATCGCGTCAAAAAATAGGCATCGCCGCACCGACTTTTCGCCGATTTTCTCTGTATAAAAAGCATCCTTTGCAGGCATCTGGCCGGAAATGGTCTTTGGGAGCCACTGGGGTTCCCTATCTTCCACGCCCAAATAGAGGATATCCTCCATTTGCATCTGTAAGATCGCCAATCTGGTTTCTGCCTCGCCCTGCTTCATGGCCTCCCGCAGTCTCAGAACCTTACTTCTGGGCAGTGTCTTATCCTGGAGCTGCTTCACCAGGCTGCGGAAACAGCTATATTGCCGCGGCACATTCTCTCCGCCTGCCACCACATAGGGGCGCAGGGTCAGTAGGCAGCCATCGTCGGTACGATAATCGCTTTCAATTTCTTCCAGAGAGCTTTTGAGCTGTCCGGGCGAAATATGCCAGTCGATGGCCGAGATTTTGCCCGACGGGTCAAAGCTTTTGGCGCTGCGGCACAATTCCTCACTCAAATCCCTCGCCTGGCGGAAGGGATATTTTTTATGTATCAGCACAACCCCGGCGCAGGCTGTGTAGGGCTTCTGGTCTGCTTCATTTGTTTTTTGGCTCAGCCGCTCCAGGAAGGAAACCGCACACTCGATTCCCAGAGAGCCCGCCGTGATGAAGCACACATCATCACCGGCTCCGATGATTTTTCGAACCGGGAAATAGTTCATTTTGGGGAGCTTCTTTGCCAGTGCTTCGGTCATTTCCTGAAAAGCGGCGGCATAGTCCTGGTCGATCCTTTTGCTGAAGCACTGCAGTTTTTCTCTGCATTTTTCCCAGCTATTTTTCTCCTCTTCGTAAATCTCCTGCACGCGCTTTGACATTGCATTGCCGTCGATTTGGACGACGGCAAGGTAGCTGTCCTCCCCGGCAAGCTTGTCGTTTTCATCGGTCAAGGTCCAGCCATCGGGCGCCTGTGTGCGGAGGCACACGGAGGGATAAGAATCCACTGGCGTAGGCTTTTCCGAAAATCCGACGGGGCGGCGGTAAAAGGAGGCTCTGCGCCTTGCCTTCTTTGCCTCCAGGGCGGCGGAAAGCGCCTGAAGATTTTCTCCCGGGGATTTCGTCGGATCGTAGGGCAGTAGCTTTACAAACAGCTCCATCTCCGGAAACTGCCGCAGCACCCGCTCGGTCAGCGCAGCGGCAAATTCCCTGGCATCCTCCTCGCTCTCAAACTGCAAGACCGAATGCCCACCGCCGGTATAGACCAAATGATCCTTCTCACGAAAAAGTGACTCGCCAAACTCCTGAAAAAATTCTGTACTGGTCACATAACGAATTTCCTCAGAGCGCTGCAGGTTGTCCTTTAGCCTACGGCTGGCAAAAATATAGGCCTGCTTGCGCGCTACCTCCAGAATCATCAGCATTCGCGCCATCGGCATCCTCCCTCTCTTTGTACGATATTGCTTTTCCACGCCCTCCGCATCCCTGCGGCGGGGCGTTTTTTTGTGTTCCCGTCCCCGTGAGGGGTGTGGGGTGGTTCACCTGACACAATACATATGACCGGATAAAAAAAGTTTCAGTCCCCGTGGGGGGTGTGGGGT
>JAZLFG010000041.1:0-22076 GCA_045615685.1 Faecousia sp. | reverse complement strand
GAAGTGACTCCCGACTTGCAAAACGTGGATTTACCTGTCATAAGCTATAAGCTATAAGACCATCAATGACCGGAATTACCACATACAAGGGGGAGTCACTAATGACAAGTATAATCTATATCGGCATGGATGTCCATACCCAAAATTATTCAGTTTGCGCATACAGATTCGGTGAGGACAAGGTATTCGCCGAAACAAGCTTTACTGCATCGGCAGATAATGTAGAGGTCTATCTGGATACGCTGCGTGCCAGCGAGCCTGACCCGGATGGGGTGAAGTTTATCTGCGGCTATGAGGCTGGCTGCCTTGGTTATTCTCTGTATCGGGAGCTGCTGGCAAAAAGAATTGAATGCCGGATCATGGCGCCGTCCACGATGGCGACAACGCCATTGGACAGCCGGAAAAAGAATGACCGTCTGGATGCACAGCGTATTGCAAAATGTCTGGCATACGGAACATACAAAAGTGTTTACGTTCTCGATGCGCAGGATGATGCTGTAAAAGAGTATATTCGTATTCGCTGAAGGCATAAGTGCAGGATTCGTATGAAAGATTAGGTTCAGCTATCTATGTACCGTCCATTGTGACACATACCTGTATGTGATTCATGCCTTTTAGGGGAATGATAGAGCTCCCGGTCTGACCATTAGCCTGAGGTAACCAATCCTCGAATAACGGAGTGGCCAATTTCCGAGAACTGTATCCATCCGAATCCTGTACTTATGCCTTCAGTTCGGAATACAACTATGACAGGGGAATACAACTATGACAGGGAATGTAGCTGTGATGGAGTTATGTCACGAAAACGGCTTTTTGCCTCTTGACAAATGTCACTTCATAACGGACGGTTCTGTGTTCCCAAAGGTCCCCTGTGTTGCTATAAAAAATCTCCACTATGTTCTATCAAAAACATAGTGGAGACTTGGTGGGGGAAGATGGATTCGAACCATCGAAGTCAGTGACAACAGATTTACAGTCTGCCCCCTTTGGCCACTCGGGAATTCCCCCATATGCAATTGCACTCATAGGAGGTTGGAGCTGGTAGACGGACTCGAACCCCCGACCTGCTGATTACAAATCAGCTGCTCTACCAACTGAGCTATACCAGCATCTCGAATGAGCATCGTTATTATAGCGAAGCAGGCGTGGATTGTCAAGCATTTTTTCGCGGCTTTTCATGGAAATTATGGGTGCCGCTTATCCGGAATATCGCTTCCCTTTTTCCCCGTTTCGGGCTATAATAGAAAAAATCCTGTGTGGAGGATGTGGAGAACCATGCTGCCCGAGCTTTTTTGTGCGCGGATGAAGACCCTTCTGGGGCCTGCCGCCGATGATTTTTTTGCCTCCTATGCCCTGCCCCGCCGGGTTGCGCTGCGGTTTAACCCCCGCAAAACCGCCGACCTGCCGGAGCTTCCCTTCTCCCTGCGGCCGGTGCCCTGGGCGAAGCACGGCTACTACTATGACCCCTCGGCCCGGCCCGGCCTGCATCCGTATCACGACGCGGGCCTCTACTACCTCCAGGAGCCAAGCGCTATGGCGCCCGCGATGCTCCTGGACGCCAAGCCCGGCGAGCGGGTGCTGGATCTGTGCGCCGCCCCCGGAGGAAAGGCCACCCAACTGGCGGCCGCCATGGACAATCAGGGGCTGCTGGTGTGCAATGAGATTCACCCCAAGCGGGCCCAGATTCTCTCCGGCAACATCGAGCGCCTTGGCTTTTCCAACACCCTAGTGCTGAACGAAGCCCCCGAGCGTCTTGCTGATCGCTTTCCCGGCTGGTTCGACCGGATTTTGGTGGACGCCCCCTGCTCCGGCGAGGGAATGTTCCGCAAGGAGGAGGCCGCCCGCACCGATTGGAGCCTCAGTACCGTGCAAATGTGCGCCGCGCGACAATCGGATATTTTGGATCAGGCCGCCCAAATGCTGCGCCCCGGTGGCAGGCTCGTCTATTCCACCTGCACCTTCGCCCCGGAGGAAAACGAAGGCGTGATTGCCGCCTTCTTGCGTCGGCATCCCGACTATCGGCTGGCGCAGGTGGAGGCGCCTTGGTTCTCCCCGGGCTGCCCTGCATGGGCAGATGGAAATCCGGCGCTCTCCCATACCTTCCGCCTCTGGCCCCACCTCTTGGCGGGAGAGGGCCATTTTGCCGCCGTGCTGCAGCGGGAGGGGGATGCGCCAAGTGCCCAAACCATCGGTTTTCGCCCCAGCCCGCTTCCGGCGCAGGCTGCCGCCTTTTTGGAAGACCTTGCAATCCATCTGCCACTGGGCGTACCCATTCCATTCGGGCAGACCCTCTACCTTGCGCCGCCGGAAACCCCCGACCTGACAGGCCTGCGGGCCTTGCGGGTGGGACTTGCTCTGGGGCAGCTACGCAAGGAGCGCTTCGAGCCTGCCCACGCGCTGGCTTTGTGGCTCAAAGATGCAGCACGCTGCGTCTCGATGCCTGCGGATTCTGCCGAGCTTTCCCGCTACCTCCACGGCGAAACCCTCCCCACCACCGTGCGGGGCTGGTGCCTGGTGCAAGCGGATGCCTACAGCCTCGGCTGGGCCAAGGGCGCCGACGGAACCCTGAAAAACCACTACCCCCGGGGCCTGCGAAGACCTTTCTTATAGAATCCACGGGGGCGCAACACAGGGGACAGCGCAACACAGGGGACGGTTCGAAACCACTGAAAAAGTCGATTGACCCCAAATTAAGGTTGAAATATCAAACATTTCAGTTTGAATTTTAAAAGAAACGCTTGTCTTTTATTAAAATTCAAACCGGAGGCTTACGTAAAAATGACTTTTTCAGTGGTTTCGAACCGTCCCCTGTGTTGCGCGCTGCGCTATTTTTGCATATAGGGCCAGAAGCGGCGCAGGCCGAACCAGGTTACGAGAGGGTCGAGCAGGTACGCGATGCTCAGGAGCGATCCGCCGAGCAGGCCGAAGAGCACAAGTCCCACCATACTCAGGGCAATGCCGACAAAAAATGGCTTCTTTCTTCCGCTGCGCAGCAGCCAGATGTGACATAGGAGCTTTCCCAGCAGCAGCACCGCCATCACAGCAAAGAGCGGAATCGCCTGCGGCAGCAGCTCCAGAGACTCGCCCAGAAGCTCCTGATAGACCTCCATGCCCGGCATGGTCAGCATTTGGGTAAGGACGTCCGTATTGGCCGCCAGGAACAGGGAAACCAAGGCGCTGAAGCACAGATAGGCCGACGAGGCAATCAAAATGATCAGCCACACCTTCACAGGGCCATAGAACCGCACCCTCGGATGCGCTGCCGGGTCGCCCTGGGCAGGGGAAATATTCTGTGGCATTGCCTGCTCGGTTTTTGGCGGATCGGTGTAGCGGCGCACCAGCGCACCGCAGTCGGGACAAATCAGCGTCTCGTCTGAGACCGTTTTTCCGCAGTTGTAACAGGTTTGCATGGCAAAATCATCCTCGCAATATCATTTCCCGCTTGGCGGGAATTCGTGCCTTTATTATAGAACAATCGCACGGATTTTACAAGCACACTTGCATAAATCTCCGTTTCGGTCTATAATGAGAAAAAATGAAACGGGGGTATCGCCGTGAAGCGAAAGGACTATATTACCTGGGATGAATATTTCATGGGCGTGGCCATGCTTGCCGCCAAGCGCAGCAAGGATCCCAACACACAGGTGGGCGCCTGCATCGTCTCGCAGGAAAACATCATCATCTCCACCGGCTACAACGGCCTGCCCAACGGCTGCTCCGATGACGACTACCCCTGGGATCGGGAGGGCGAGGAGACCAAGTACCCCTTCGTGGTGCACGCCGAGCTGAACGCCATCCTAAATTCCGGCGGCCGCCGGCTGGAGGGGGCCAAGCTCTATGTGGCGCTCTTCCCCTGCAACGAATGCGCCAAGGCCATCATCCAGAGCGGCATCAAGGAGATCTTCTACCTCTCCGACAAATACGCCGACACCCCCAGCACCCGCCATTCCAAGCGAATGCTCGATAGCGCCGGGGTGCGCTATCAGCGGCTCACCCCCCGGCTCGATCACATCACCCTGGATTTCACGGTCGCGCGGTAATGGCACTGCGACAGCTTTGGCGTTTTGCCGCATAATTCTCTCCTTTAGAAAAACCAGACTGTCAGAAAAGTCGCAAAGGCTTGGATGACTGAGCCGCAGGGGGAAGAGTGAAGGGGAGCAAGGCCCGCCCTTCGCGTTCAATCAAACCGTTTTTCAAAACTTCTTCGAAGTTTTGAAAAACGCCTCAGCGTGTCAAAAAGACTTTTTTGACGTGTGGACGGACTAGTAAAACAGACGCTTAGACTTGGATAACTGAGTCGCAGGGGGAAGAGTGAAGGGGGGCAAGGCCCGCCCTTCGCGTTCAATCAAACCGTATTTCAAAACTTCTTCGAAGTTTTGAAAAACGCCTCAGAGTGTCAAAAAGACTTTTTTGACACGCTGAGACAATTCTTTTGATTCTCGGAGGTTTCCATGGAACAATTGCTTGAAGTCGGCGAGATGGTCGCCACCCACGGCGTGCGGGGAGAGCTAAAGCTCCTGCCCTGGGCGGATGGGCCGGAATTCCTCCTGCAATTTGACCGGCTCTGCCTCGACGGCCGCTGGTTCGATATTGTCCAGAGCCGGGTGCAGAAAACCTGCGTCCTTTTAAAGCTCCGGGGCGTGGACACGGCGGAGGCCGCCGCCAGGCTGGTGCACAAAATCGCAAAAATCGACCGGGAGGACGCGAGCCTGGAAGAAGGCGTCCACTTTATTGCCGACCTCATTGGCCTGCGCGTAATCGCCGACGGGCGCGAAATCGGCGTTATAAAGGATGTGTTGTCTATGCCGGGCAACGACGTCTATCTTGTGCGGGGCGACCATGAATATATGATCCCCGTGGTGCGGCAGTTTGTGGACGAGCCGGATCTTGCTGCCGGTACCCTCCACGTCCGGCTGCTGGAGGGAATGCAAACCGATGCGGATTGACATTATGACCCTGTTCTCCGACACCGTGGGGGACATGATGAACGAATCCATTCTCGGCCGCGCCCAGGAGCGGGACATCATCCGCATTGAGGCGCACCAGATTCGGGACTACACCGCCAACCGCCAGAACCAGGTGCACGACTACCCCTACGGCGGCGGTCACGGCGCGATTTTGCAGGCCGACCCCCTCTACCGCTGCTGGCAGGCCATCTGCGATGAGGTGGGCGCACCGGTGCATACCATCTATCTCTCCCCCTGCGGCACGGTTTTCACCCAGGGGAAGGCGAAGCAATTGCTTCAGGATTATGAAAATCTCATCCTGGTCTGCGGCCACTATGAGGGCATTGACCAGCGATTTATTGACGAATGTGTGGACGAGGAAATTTCCATCGGCGACTTCGTCCTCACCGGCGGGGAGCTGCCCGCCATGGTGGTGGCCGACTGCATTTGCCGCATGGTGCCGGGCGTGCTGTCCGACCCGAGCTGCTTTGAGGACGAGAGCCACTGGGCAGGACTTTTGGAATATCCCCAGTATTCGCGTCCCGCCGAATGGCATGGGCTGCCGGTGCCGCCGGTGCTGCTCTCGGGCGACCACGCAAAGGTCGATCGCTGGCGGAGGAAGCAGTCCATCCTGCGCACCTTCCACCGGCGGCCGGATTTGTTCCAGTGCGTGGAGCTGCCCGCAAAAACCAGGGCAGAGAAAAAATTTTTGGCAGAATTGGAGGAGGAAGACGATGCATTCCGAAATCGAAACGCTCAAGCGCTGGATTGACGAGGCGCAGCATATCGTATTTTTCGGGGGCGCGGGGGTGTCCACCGAGTCCGGCATTCCGGATTTCCGCAGTGTGGATGGCCTCTACAATCAAAAGTTTGAATATCCCCCGGAAACCATTATTTCTCACAGCTTTTATCAGAAGAATCCTTCCTATTTCTTCCGCTTCTACCGGGAGAAGATGCTCCCGCTCGGCTTTGAGCCGAATATCACCCACAAGGTGCTGGCCCGCTGGGAGCAGGAGGGCAAGCTCCACGCCGTGGTCACACAGAACATCGACGGCCTCCACCAGAAGGCCGGAAGCCAGCGGGTCTATGAGCTCCACGGCAGCGTGCTGCGCAACTACTGCGTGAAATGCCATAAGGCCTACCCGGCGGAATATGTGAAGGACGCCGAGGACGTGCCCCTTTGCACCTGCGGCGGGATCGTGAAGCCCGACGTGGTGCTGTATGAGGAAAGCCTGGACGAAGCGGTCATCACCGGCGCGGTGCGGGCCATTGCAAAGGCCGATCTGCTCATCGTGGGAGGCACCAGCCTCACGGTCTATCCCGCGGCGGGCTTCCTGGGCTACTATCGGGGCAGCCGCCTGGTGCTCATCAACCGTGACCCCACCCCCTACGACCGTAATGCCAACCTTTGCATCCACGACAGCCTGGGGAAGGTCTTTTCGCAGCTATAATACCGACTTTTTAACGTGCTTTGCTAGGAGGATCACCATGGATAAAGAACGAATTCCGGCAATTTTCGGCAGCAATGTGTTCCACGAGGACGCCATGCGGCAATATGTGCCCCAGGAGGCGGTGGCCGCGTGGAAAAATTGCCTGGAAAACGGCCAGCCGCTCTCTCTTGCCGTCGCAAATGAGATCGCCGAGGGTATGAAAAATTGGGCCTTAGCGCAGGGCGCGACGCACTACACCCACTGGTTCCAGCCCATGACCGGCTACACCGCCGAAAAGCACGACAGCTTCCTCACCCCCGACGGCCAGGGCCGGGTCATTATGGACTTCTCCGGCAAGGAGCTGGTCAGCGGCGAGCCGGACGCTTCGTCGTTTCCCTCGGGCGGTCTGCGCGCCACCTTCGAGGCGCGGGGCTACACCGCCTGGGATCCCACCAGCTTTGCCTTCCTGAAGGACGGCAGCCTGTGCGTGCCCACGGTCTTCTGCTCCTATTCCGGCGAATCGCTGGACAAGAAGACGCCCCTGCTTCGCTCTGTGGCGGCACTCAGCAAGCAGGCAGTGCGCATTCTGCGCCTCTTCGGCGACCGGACCACCCGCCGCGTGATCCCCCAGGTCGGCGCGGAGCAGGAATATTTTCTCATCGACAAGAATATTTTCTTAGAACGCGAGGATCTTCGCCTGTGCGGCCGCACCCTATTCGGCGCGAAGCCGCCCAAGGGTCAGGAGCTGGATGACCACTATTTCGGCGCCATCAAGCCCCGCGTTGCCGCCTTTATGAAGGAGCTGGACGAGGAGCTGTGGCGGCTTGGCATTCTCTCCAAGACCAAGCACAACGAGGCCGCTCCCGCCCAGCATGAGATGGCGCCCATCTACTGCGACGTCAACACCGCCTGCGACCACAATCAGCTTGCCATGGAGACCATGAAAAAGGTGGCCGATCGGCACAATTTCGTCTGCCTCCTCCACGAGAAGCCCTTCGCCGGGGTCAACGGCTCCGGCAAGCACGACAACTGGTCGCTTGCCACCGACACCGGCAAGAATCTCTTCGCCCCCGGCAAGACGCCCAGCCAGAACGCGCAATTTTTGCTCTTCCTCGCCGCCTTCATCAAGGGCGTGGACGATTATCCGGAGCTGCTGCGCAGCACAGCCGCCTGCGCCGGCAATGACCACCGGCTGGGCGCACAGGAGGCGCCTCCCGCCATCGTGTCGGTCTATCTTGGCGCGGAGCTGGACGCAATTATTGACGCGATCCTGGGCGGCACTGACTATGTGGATCGGAAGAAGCGGCAGCTACGCATTGGCGTGGACATTCTGCCCCCCATCCCGCAGGACACCACCGACCGCAACCGCACCTCCCCTCTGGCCTTCACCGGCAATAAGTTCGAATTCCGAATGCTGGGCGCAAGCCAGTCCGTTTCCGGTCCCAACACCGCGCTCAACACCATCATGGCAGAGGAGCTTTCCCAGTTTGCCGAGGAGCTGGAGCACGCGCCCAATTTCCAGGAAAGCCTCCACGAGCTTATCCGCAAAACCTTCGCCGAGCACCGCCGCATCATTTTCAACGGCAACGGCTACGATAAGTCCTGGGTAGAAGAGGCCGAGCGCCGGGGTCTTCCCAACCTGCGCACCACCGCCGACGCCCTGCCGGCCTTCCTTCTGCCCAAGAACATCGACCTCATGACTCGCCATGGGGTCTTCACCCGGCAGGAGATGGTCGCCCGGAACGAAATCTACATGCAGAACTACTGCCACATCATCCGCATCGAGGCGCTGACCATGATCGACATGGTGCAGCATCTGCTCCTGAACGCGGCATCCGAGTACACGGCCAGCCTCTGCCAGAATATTTTAAACAAGCGGCAGGCCCTCCCCGAGGTAAGCTGCCGGGTGGAGGAGGCGCTGGCAGCGTCCGTCGCCCACCTCAACGACCAGCTTCTGCAGGAAACGGCCGCCCTCAAAACCGCCGTGGAGCTGGCGCCCAAGCAGCCGGGGCAGGAGAGCCTTCGCTACTATCACGACGCCGTCTTCTCCCGAATGCAAACCGTGCGCGCCATCGCCGACCAGCTGGAGACCCTCACCGCCAGCGATTTCTGGCCATATCCGACCTACTGCGACCTGCTGTTCTCGCTGTAAATCTTAGAATTTTCACATAATTTCTTGTATTTCCGGGAAAATTATGCTATATTTTCCCTGCGCATCAGAACCCATAACACAAAGGAAGACGCCTATGCTAGAACTCAGAAACCTCAGCTTTACCGTGTCGGATGACGCCGGAAAAGCGGACATTATCAAGGATATTTCCCTCACCATTGAGGATAAAAAATTTATCGTCATCACCGGGCCCAACGGCGGCGGCAAGACCACCCTGGCCAAGGCCATCATGGGCATCGTGCAGCCCACCGGCGGGCAGATTTTGCTCTGCGGCGAGGACATCACCGGCCTTTCTGTGTCCGAGCGGGCAAAGCGCGGCATTTCCTATGGCTTCCAGCAGCCGCCAAGGTTCAAGGGCATGAAGGTGCGAGACCTACTGTCCATCGCCGCAGGGCAGAGCCTGAGCCACGACGCGGCCTGCTCATACCTGACGAAGGTGGGCCTCTGCGCCCGGGACTATCTGGAGCGCGACGTGGACACCAGCCTTTCCGGCGGTGAGGTCAAGCGCATCGAGATTGCCACCGTGCTGGCAAGGAAGACCTCCCTTATGATTTTTGACGAGCCGGAGGCCGGGATCGACCTCTGGTCCTTCGCCCGTCTGACCGACACCTTCCGCGAAATCCACGACCGCAAGCAGGCCACGATCATCATCATCTCCCACCAGGAGCGGATCATAAGGCTGGCCGACGAGATTTTGCTCATTGGCGGCGGCCGCCTCCTGGACCGGGGCAGCGTAGAGAACATTTACCCGAAAATTATGGCCGAAACCGTGACAGGCTGCAATCTCCTGGAGGTGGATTCCACATGCTGAACGACATTCAAAGACGCATCCTTCAAGAGGTCGCGGATATGGCCAAGCTTCCCGCAGGCGCGGTCAACATCCGCTCCGACGGCAAAAAGGTCTACCGCCACAACACAAAGCAAATCGAAATTATTTCCAAAACCGACAAAGACGGCATTGACATTCGCATTCAGCCCTTTACAAAGGCCGAGTCTGTCCACATTCCCGTGGTACTGACTGCCTCGGGCTTCCACGACACGGTCTACAACGACTTCTTCGTGGGCGAGGGCGCGGATGTGACCATCGTGGCCGGCTGCGGCATCCACAATTGCGGCGGCTGCGGCGACAGCCAGCACGACGGCATTCACACCTTCTATGTGGGCAAGAACGCCAAGGTGCGCTACATCGAAAAGCACTACGGCGAGGGCGACGGCCAGGGCAAGCGCATCCTGAATCCCCAGACCATCCTGTATCTGGAGGAGGGCGCCTCCGTGACCCTGGAGACCAGCCAGCTCCGGGGCGTGGACGACACCAAGCGCTATACCAAGGCCGTCCTGCAGGGCGCAAACGCCGAAATTGTCATCACCGAGAAGCTCCTGACGCACGCCGACCAGAAGGCCGTGTCGGAAATGGACGTATTTTTGGAAGGGCAGGGGAGCAAAACCCAGGTCATCTCCCGCTCAGTGGCGCAGGATCAGTCCAGCCAGATTTTCTATCCCCGGGTCACGGGCAACTGCGACTGCTTCGGCCACGTTCAGTGCGACGCCATCATTATGGGCCATGCCAAGGTGCGCGCCATCCCGGAGATCACCTGCAACCACGTGGACGCCAGCCTCATCCATGAGGCCGCCATCGGCAAGATCGCAGGCGAGCAAATCCTCAAGCTCATGACCCTTGGCCTGAGCCACGAGGAAGCCGAACAAAAAATCCTCGACGGCTTCCTGCGCTGAATAAAAGGAGAGCGCTATGGAGGAAAAATCCCTTGCGCAGCTAAAAAAGCTGCGTATCACCAAAAAGCAGTGGAAAACGATTTTGAAATGGACGCTGTACGCCTGCGCGCTGGTTGCCACCCTTGTGCTCCAGGGCGTGATTCTCAGCCGCCTGCCGGTGCTGGGGGCGAAGGTCAATCTGGTGCCCTATTTCGTCGGCTGCGTGTGTATCATCGAGGGGGCCGACAGCGGCAGCCTGTTTGCGCTGCTGGCAAGCCTCGTGTGGGCCCTGTCCGGGGGCGATTTGGGCTTTGTGTCCATCCTGGTGCTCACCTGCGGCAGCATGGGGGTGGGGCTATTGATGCAGAAGCTTCTGCGAAGGCAGCTATTATCGTGCATTCTGTGCTGCTTTGCGCTGAGCCTGTGCCACGAAAGCGCCATCTTCCTGCTGCGGCTGTTCCTCAGGACCGTCACACCCTGGCAGTACCTGCGTCTCGCCCTGCCCAGTATCCTGCTGGGCATCCCAAGCTGCCCGGTCTTCTACTATCTGTTTCGGGCCATCCATCGCGTGGAGGGAGAAAGCAAATGGAACGAGTAACAAAATTCCGCGTCGTTGTTCTTCTGGTGCTGCTGGCTGTGCTGGTGGGCTTCTTCGGCTTCCGTGCCTACAGCGTGCAGGTGGTGAATGCCGCCTCCTCCGATTCGTCCATCAGTACTTACACCTACTATACCCCCGTCAGCGCGGCCAGAGGCCAGATTCTGGACCGCAATGGCAACATCCTGGTCTCCAACCGGGCCAGCTACAACCTCATTATCAACAGCTATGTGCTCTATAACTCGGAAAATCCCAACGAAAGCCTGCGGCAGCTCCTGAACCTGTGCCAGGATATGCACCTGGAGTACGCCGAGCATCTGCCCATCAGCCTGGAAAAGCCCTACGAATACCGCTTCGATGACTATCCCGAGACCTGGCAGAGCTATTTCAAGCAGTACCTCTCCGCCCGCAACTGGGACTCGGATATCTCCGCCCAGCAGGTGGTGAAGCTGATGAAATCCTCCTACCACATCCCCAATAGCTGGTCGGAGGAGGACTGTCGGCGGGTCATCGGCCTGCGCTATGAGCTGGAGCTTGTGAACGTGGCGAATCTGCCCACCTATGCGCTGCTGTCCGATGTGGACTCCGATATTCTGGCCAAGCTCATGGAGCTCAATGTGCCGGGCATGTCGGTAGAAACCACCACCGTCCGGGAGTACAATACCACCTACGCCCCCCACATCCTGGGGCGCACCGGCCCCATCTACGCCGAGGAGTACGAGGCCTACAAGGAGAAGGGCTACGCCATGAACGCCATCATCGGCAAGGACGGACTGGAGGCAGCCTTTGAGGACTACCTGCACGGCGAGGACGGCGTGCGGGTCACGACCGTGGCCTCCGACGGGCTGGTGCTGGAGGAATACTATTCCAAGGAGCCTCAGGCCGGGGCAAATGTGGAAACCACCCTGGACATTGGTATGCAGGCAATCACCGAGAAGGCTCTGGCCGAATGCATTGAGAATCTGAACAAGAACGGCATTGCCGAAACCGGGGAGGGCAAGGACGCCAAGGCCGGCGCCGTGGTGGTCATGGATGTGAAGCGGGGCGAGGTGCTCTCGTGCGCCAGCTACCCCACCTTCCATATTGCCACCTTCTCCGAGGACTATAAAGCCCTTGAGGCGGACGAGCGCAGCCCCATGTGGAACCGCGCCCTGCTTGCCACCTACCCGCCCGGCTCGATCTATAAGATGATTACCTCCATTGCCGCAGTGGATTCCGACACCCTCAGCCCCGGCTACAGCATCGAGGACAAGGGCGTCTACACCTACTACGATTCCTATCAGCCGGTGTGCCACATCTGGACCAGCTCCCACGGCAAGGCAACCCACGGCGTTGTGGATCTGCCCCACGCGCTCAGCGTTTCGTGCAACTACTATTTCTATGAAGCGGGCCGTCTCACCGGCATCGACGCCATCGACGAGGTGGCTGCCGCCATGGGCCTCGGGCAGGCCACCGGTGCGGAGCTATTGGAGGAGGTCGGCTACCGGGCGAACGCCGATACCAAGGCCATCCTCTATGCCGATCAGCCCGACCTATCCGGCTGGTACAAGGCCGACACCCTGGCCGCCGCCATTGGCCAGTCAGAAAACCGCATTACACCTCTGCAGCTCTGTGTCTATGCCAGCACCCTGGCGAACCGGGGCACCCGCTATCGGGCCACCTTCCTGAAAAAGGTCATTTCGGCCGACTATCAGCAGCTTCTGGAAAAGGTAGAGCCGCAGATTGTCAGCACCTACGAAATCTCCGATACCGCCTACGATGCGGTCATCCGTGGAATGCGCCTGGCAGCCACGGAGGGCAGCGCGAGGACGTACCTGCAAAATTATCCTGTCAGCGTCTGCGCCAAGACCGGCACCGCCCAGCACGGCTCCGGTGGCTCGGACAATGCCTCGCTCCTGGTCTTTGCCCCGGCGGACGATCCCCAGATCGCCATTGCCATCTATGTGGAAAAGGGCGCCCAGGGCGGCAACCTCGGCTCCATCGCGGTGGACATTCTGGATCACTACTTTTCCCAGGAAACCATCAACGACACCTATCCCACCGAGGGCACCCTGCAATAACCCTCTCCCGGACACAGCAGCTCCTGTGTCCGGGAAATTTTTTCTTATTTTGCATATTTCCGGCTTTTCTGTGCTTCTCATTGTGCACAAAAAAATGCTACAAAATTTTGCGCTTTCTCCAAATTCTTTTTTATATTGTGTGTTGACAGAATCTGTCGGATTTCCCTTGTCACAGCCTTCAAAATATGATAAAATACGGATAAGAAAATAATGGGGGAAGTTTTCGCTTTTTTGCATTTTCTCCCTTCTTCCTGGCTATCCTCTTTGTGGAAAGGAGCATCCTATGTACTCTTCCGCCTATGTCTGGGCTAAGGTTCTGAGCTATCTGGAGCAGCAGCTCTCCTCCACCGTCGTGGCCACCTGGTTCGACGACGCTGAAATCATCGAGCTGACCGATACCTGCCTGACCATCCTCTCCCCCTCTGACTTTCGCCGGGAGACCATCGTTCGCCGATGGATTCCGAACATCCAGGACGCCATGCATATGCTCTTCGATATGGACGTAGAGGTCAGGCTTCTGGGAAGCGAACAATATAAGACCCTCCAGGAAAAGACGAAGTATCCTGATTTTCTCGCCAATAATCCCCAATTTACCTTCAAAAGCTTTGTGGTAGGCGCGTCCAACCGCTTCGCCCACGGCGCAGCTCTGGCCGTGGCGAACAAGCCCGCAGACGCCTACAACCCCCTGTTCATCTACGGCCAGTCCGGGCTTGGCAAGACCCATTTGCTCTACGCCATCGCGGCGGAGATTCACCGTCAGCACCCGGAGTTCAACATTGTCTACATTCGCGGCGATCAGTTCACCAACGAGATGATCGACGCCCTGCGCGAGGGGCGGAATATGGAGTTTCGCACCAAATTCCGCAAGGCAGATCTTTTTCTGGTGGATGACATCCACTTTATCGCCGGAAAGGACTCCACTCAGGAGGAATTTTTCAACACCTTCAACGCCCTCTACGAAAACCACAAGCAGATCGTCATGACCTCCGACCAGCCCCCCTCTGCCATGCTGAAGCTGGAGGATCGGCTCAAGACCCGCTTCGAATGGGGTCTTATCGCCGACATTCAGCCTCCCGACTACGAGACACGCATGGCAATCATCAAAAATAAGGCTGTGGCATTGGGCATAGAGCTGCCCGACGACGTCTGCTCCTACATCGCCGAGAACATCACCACCAATATTCGGCAGATCGAAGGCACCGTCAAAAAAATCATGGCCTACCGGGAGCTGTCCCACATCGACATGGATGTGGCCAGCGTCTCCCGCGCCATCAAGGATATGTACAAGGACAACGCCTCTTCCCTGCCCACGCCGTCGCTTATCATCTCCGAGGTAAGCCGCTACTTCTCCATCGAAGAGCACATCCTCCGTGGCACCCTGCGCAACAAGGGCACCGCAGAGGCCCGCCAGGTGGCTATGTACCTTATCCGCAGCCTGACCCAGTGTAGCCTGCCCGACATCGGCAAGGAATTTGGCCGCGATCACGCCACCGTGATCCACTCCATTCGCAAGGTGGAGTCTCTCATGGCTACCCCCTCCTCTGGCATGAAGAACACCATTCGGGACATTACCTCCAATATTAACAACCGGCTATAATTTCCACAATGCCTGTGGAATGTGGATTTTTTATTGTGGATACTTTTCTTGAGAAAAGTCGGCGACACCCTGGCTGTGGAAACACATCCATCTTTTCACAATGCCCTGTGGACAGAGTTTCCTTGTGATATAAGGCTTCTTCGGACTTTTCCACAGTTGTTTTCCCTACTACTGTTACTACTAAATTATATTTCTCCCCCCCTATTAGGAGGGAGGAAAAGAGGAAAAAGCTATGAAATTTACCTGTGAAAAAAGTACGCTCGTTTCTGCCATCTCCGTGGCCATCCGCACGGTTTCTCCCAAAAGCGCAATCAGCGCCCTGGAGGGCATCCACGTGCGCGCAGGGGAGGATTTGCAGCTGACCGGCTTCAACCTGGAGACCGGAATCACGGTCCGTATGGCCGCGGATATCAAGAGCTGGGGAAAATGTGTCATGCCGGCCCGGCTGTTTTTCGACATTATCAGAAAGCTACCGGAGGAGGAGGTCAGCATTTGTGTGGACGAAGGCCTGCGGGTCAGCATCCGTAGTGGAATCGCCTCCTTCACCATTATGGCCATAGACGCTGAGGATTATCCGGAGCTGCCGGACGTGCAGTTTACCAACGGCGTCTCCATTCCGCAAAACGCCCTGAGGGAGCTGATTTCCGGCACCATCTTTGCCGTTGCCCAAAATACAGCCCGACCCATCCTGACCGGCTGCCTGATCGAGGTGGAGAATGATGCCATTTCAGTCGTTGCGGTGGACGGCTATCGGCTGGCCAGGAGAAGCTACCACCCAAAGGAGCCCACGGGAAGGCTTATGAGGTTTGTCGTGCCCGCCGCCGCAATGCGGGAGGTCATGAACATTCTGTCGGATTCCGACGAACCCGCAGTCTTCACCCTGGGACCAAAGCACATCCTCTTCGAAATTGGCAGCGCGACCCTGGTGAGCCGCATTTTGGAGGGGGAATTTATGGATTGGCGGCGCGTGATCCCGGATTTTCACCCGATTCAGCTCTGTGCGAATGTGGCAAGCCTCACAGCCGCCATCGAGCGTGTGGGCTTGATGGTCTCGGAGAAGATCAAAAGTCCGGTGCGCTGCAGCTTTGGCCAGGAGCAGGTAGAGCTTCACATTGTCACCACGGTTGGCTCTGCCCACGATATGTGTAGCCTCTCCGGCGACGGCAAGGGGCTGGAAATCGGCTTCAATTGCCGATATCTCGTTGATGCCCTCCGCGCCACGCCCACCGGGGAGGTTATGCTGGCGCTTTCGGATCAGCTCAGTCCCATCATTCTGTCTCCCTGTGAAGGAAGCGAGTACGATTTCAGCTATATGGTTCTGCCCGTCCGCTTGAAGGCGGGTAGCTAATATGAGGAAGAGATACAATGAAAGTAAAGCTCAGAGTCCGCCACGCATCTGATAGTTCCATTCCCATCACCACCGAATTCATCAAATTGGAGAGCTTTCTCAAATTCTGCGGAGCAGCCGAAACCGGCGGAATGGCAAAGCTGTGGATTCAGAACGGGGAAATTCTGGTAAATGGCGAAGCCTGCACGCAGCGAGGAAGGAAGCTTCGGCCCGGCGACCGGGTCATGTGCCAGAATCAGGGCTATTTTGTCACCCACGCATGAGAATTCTTGATCTAACCCTCTACGATTGGCGCAACTATCGCCATACACACACAGCCTTTGTGCCCGGAGTCAACCTGCTGGTGGGGGACAACGCCCAGGGGAAGACAAACCTCCTGGAGGCCATCGTCTATCTGTCCCAGGGTCAGTCCTTCCGCACCAGGGCCCAGGCGGAGCTGGTACGGATTGGCGCGGAATTTGCCGACCTGCAGGCAACCGTATGCGACAGCAGCCGGGAACAAAATCTTCGGGCAGTGCTCTTTGCGGCGCGGCGGCCAAGACAGCTATACCTCGGAGGCGTCAGGAAGAAGTCCGCAGGCGAGCTGGCGGGCGCACTGCCCACAGTGCTCTTTTGCCCGGAGGATCTTCTGGTGCTCAAGTCCGGCGCACAGGCGCGGCGGCGGCTCATAGACCACGCCCTGTGTCAGCTTCGTCCGGCCTACGCGGCAGCGGTGCAGGAGTATGGCAGATGTTTGGAGCAAAAGAGCCGCATTTTGAAGGATTATTCCATCCAGCCGGGGCTTTTAGAGGTGCTGCCGGAGTTTAACGAACGCCTGGCCCAGCTCGGCAGTACCATCATTTATTATCGCGCCCGCTATCTGAGGGCGCTGGATGAAGCGGCAAGGGCCTACCACTTAGAATTTTCCGGCAGCCAGGAGGCGCTTCGGCTGTGCTACCAGACGGTCAGTACGATAGAGGATCTCTACGCCCCTCCCCAGCAGCTCTATGTCTGGCTGCAAGACCATCAAAAAAACCACGACAGGGCCGAACGCGAGTCCGGCCAGTGCCTTTCCGGGCCGCACAGGGATGATTTCCTTGCGGAGCTAAATGGCCTTAGCGTTAAGAGCTACGGCTCCCAGGGGCAAACCCGCACGGCGGCCATCTCCCTAAAGCTGGCAGAGCGGGAGCTGATGCACCGTCAGCTCGGAGAGGAACCGATTCTGCTGCTCGATGACGTCCTTTCAGAGCTGGACGCCGGACGGCAGGACTTCGTCCTCAATCGGCTGGGCAGCGGGCAGGTCTTCATCACCTGCTGCGAGACCGACCGTCTCACCCGGCTTGGCCGCGTTTACCGCGTAGAAAACGGCACAATTTCCTGATTTTCGGGGGGATTCCCATGTATCTATCCATTGGCGGCGATATGGCGGTGCGGGAGAGCAGCATCCTTGGCATCTTCGACCTGGACAATACCACCACATCCTCACGCACGAAGGCCTTTCTTCGCCGCGCCGAAGAAAACGGCGAGATTGTCCCCACCTCCGAGGAGCTGCCGAAGGCTTTCGTTCTGACCTCGGAATTCGGCATGAATCGCGTGTATTTCAGCCAATTTTCCCCGATCACCTTGGAAAAACGATTAAAATAACCGAAGAAATTTCCCTTTGAAGGAGCAATGATATGAGCAATCCGTTCAATGACTTGGAAGCGGTGGCACAGGAATATGACGCCAGTCAGATTCAGGTGCTCGAAGGGCTGGAGGCCGTCCGGAAGCGGCCGGGAATGTATATCGGCTCGACCTCCTCGTCGGGCCTGCATCACCTGGTCTATGAGATCGTGGACAATTCCATCGACGAGGCCCTGGCAGGCTTCTGCAAGTGCATCACCGTCACGATCAACCCCGGCAATACCGTGACTGTCACCGACGATGGCCGCGGCATTCCGGTGGACGTGCAGGCCCAGACCGGTAAGCCCGCCCTGGAGGTGGTCTTCACGGTGCTCCATGCCGGCGGCAAATTCGGCGGCGGGGGCTATAAGGTCTCCGGCGGCCTCCACGGCGTGGGTGCGTCGGTGGTCAACGCCCTGTCCGAATGGCTGGTGGCCGAGGTCTATAAGGACGGTCACATCTATCAAATGAAATTTTCCCGGGGCGCGATCACCCAGCCCATGCAGATCGTGGGTACCACCACAGCGCACGGCACCCGGGTTACCTTTAAGCCCGATCCCCAGATGTTCGACACCCTGGAATACGAATACGAAACCCTCCACACCCGAATGCGCGAGCAGGCCTTCCTGAATGCCGGCCTGTCCATCACCGTGGCGGACGAGCGGGAGGAAAACGGCAAGCGCGACACCATGTGCTATGCCGGCGGCATTCGGGAATTCGTGCGCTGGATCAACCGAAACAAAACGCCCATCCATGAGGATGTGGTCTACCTTTCCGGCAGCAAGGGCGAGAATTTTGCGGAAATCGCCCTGCAATACAACGACGGCTACAATGAAGTCCTGGTCTCCTTCGCCAACGACATTCACACCCCCGAGGGCGGAATGCACGAGACCGGCTTCAAGACCGCCCTGACCCGCGCCCTGAATGCCTATGGCACCAAGCATGGCCTTCTCAAGGGCGAGGAAAAAATTTCCGGCGAGGACGTCCGCGAGGGCATCACCGCCATCATTTCCGTGAAGCTGCCCGAGGCGCAGTTCGAGGGCCAGACCAAGCAGAAGCTGGGCAACGCCTCCATGCGCACCCTGGTGGACAGCATTGTATCCAAGCAGTTATCCCAGTATTTGGAGGAACACCCCACCACCGCCCGCACAAGTGTAGACAAGGCCATGATGGCCAACCGCGCCAGAGAGGCCGCCAGGCGCGCACGCGAGAGCATCCGGCGCAAAAGCGGCCTTGAGAACGACCGGCTTCCCGGCAAGCTTTCGGACTGCAACGAGCGCGACCCTGCCCTGACCGAGCTCTATATCGTCGAGGGCGACAGCGCCGCCGGCTCTGCCAAGGGCGGCAGAGATTCGCGCTTCCAGGCGATTCTGGCCATGTGGGGCAAGATGCTGAACGTGGAAAAAGCCCGGGCAGACCGGATCTACGGCAACGACAAGCTGGCCCCGGTCATTCAGGCCCTGGGCTGCGGCATCGGCGACGAGCTGGATTTGGAGAAGCTTCGCTACCACAAGATCATCATCATGGCCGACGCCGACGTGGACGGCGCACACATTCGCACCCTGATGCTGACCTTCTTCTTCCGCTATATGCGCCCGCTCATCGAGCAGGGCTATGTCTATGCGGCGGTTCCCCCCCTCTACAAGCTCAGCCGGGGCAAGGCCACCCGCGTTGCCTACTCCGACGAGGAGCGCGACCGAATTTCCGCCCAGCTTCGCGGCGACAATCCCAACGTCAAGGTGGATATCAGCCGCTTCAAGGGCCTGGGCGAGATGGATCCCACGGAGCTGTGGGACACCACCATGGACCCCGAGCGCCGCTCTCTGCGCCGCATTACGCTGGACGACGCCATCCTGGCCGACCAGTGCTTCACCGTCCTCATGGGCGAGGAGGTGGAGCCGCGCAAGGAATTCATTGAGAAAAACGCAAAGTATGCAGTCAATCTTGACTTCTGATAAGGAGTGAACCCTTTTGGCAAGAGCAAAGGATTACCGTCCCGAGGATATCACCTTCTCCGAGCAGACCATCGTGAGCAATGACCTTGTGAAGGAGATGGAATCCTCGTTTATTGAATATGCCATGTCGGTCATTGTGGCCAGAGCCCTGCCGGATGTGCGCGACGGCCTCAAGCCCGTCCACCGCCGCATTCTCTACGCCATGTATGAGGACAATCTCACCGCCGACAAGCCCTTCAAAAAGTCCGCCACCTGCGTGGGCGACGTGCTGGGCCGCTACCATCCCCACGGCGACAGCTCGGTTTATGACGCCATGGTGCGCCTGGCGCAGGATTTCTCCATGCGCTATCAGCTTGTGGAGGGCCATGGCAACTTTGGCTCCGTGGACGGCGACCCCCCTGCGGCCTACCGCTATACCGAGGCAAGAATGTCCCGCCTGGCGAACGAAATGCTGCGCGACATCGACAAGCAGACCGTCAATTGGGACCCCAATTTCGACGAATCCAGGAAAGAGCCGAGGGTATTGCCCTCCCGTTTTCCGAATCTCTTGGTCAACGGTTCGTCGGGCATTGCCGTGGGCATGGCGACGAATATCCCGCCGCACAACCTGCGCGAGGTCATCGACGCCTGCATTTGCGTGCTCGATGACCCGGAGGCCACGCTTTCCGACCTGATGCAGCATATCCAGGGGCCGGATTTCCCCACGAAGGGCATTATTTTGGGCAGGAGTGGCATTCGGGCCGCCTATGCCACGGGTCGCGGCCGCATTACCGTGCGCGGTCGCGCGGAATTTGAGGAATTCGGCCATGACCGCATTCGCATCATCATAGACGAGCTGCCCTACCAGGTCAACAAGAAGGCGCTGGTGGAGTCCATTGCCGAGCAGGTGAAGGAAAAGCGGCTCGAAGGCGTCTCCGACCTGCGCGACGAATCCGACCGAAACGGAATGCGCGTGGTAATCGAGCTCAAGCGCGACGCCAACCCCCAGGTGGTGCTGAACCGCCTCTATGCCCAGACGGCACTGCAAACGACCTTCTCTGTGAACATGCTGGCCCTGGTGAACGACCAGACACAGCCGCGAATTTTATCCCTTCGCCATGTGCTGGATGAATACCTCCGGTTCCAGGAGGAAATTATCACCCGCAGAACGAAATTTGACCTGAAAAAGGCCGAGGAACGGGCACATATTCTGGCAGGCCTTCTGATTGCCCAGGATCACATTGATGAGGTCATTCGCCTCATCCGCGAGAGCTATGACGACGCAAGAGAGCGGCTGATGGCTCGCTTCGGCCTGAGCGAGGTGCAGGCCCAGACCATTTTGGATATGCGCCTGAAGGCCCTGCAGGGCCTGGAGCGCGAGAAGCTTCAGAAGGAATTTGACGAGCTGCAGGAGCGCATTGCCTACTATAAGGCCGTGCTGGCCGACGAGAGCCTTGTGAAGAAGATTCTCAAGGAAGAGCTGATTGCCATCCGGGAGAAGTACGACGACGACCGCCGCACCCGCATTGAGGATGTGGAGGACGACCTGGACATCGAGGATTTGATCGAGGAAAAGGCGTGCTGCTATACCCTGTCCAACACCGGCTATATCAAGCGCATGGAGGTGGACGCCTACCGCATCCAGCGCCGTGGCGGCAGGGGCGTGAACGGGCAGAGCCTCAAGGAGGAGGACTATGTGCGCAATCTCTTTGTGGCCTCCACGCATGACTACCTGCTGTTCTTCACAAGCCTTGGTAAGGTGCATCGCCTCAAGGGCTATCGCGTCCCCGAGGCCTCCCGCACCGCCCGAGGCACCGCTGTGGTGAACGTGCTGCCCTTAGAGCCGCAGGAAAAGGTCACGGCGATGCTTCTGACCCGAAGCATGGACGATGAGCGCTTCCTCACCTTCGTGACCAAGCGCGGCACCGTAAAGCGCCTGGCCCTTCAGTCTCTCAATACGGCGAGAAAGGCCGGCATTCGGGCCTTGAGCCTGGAGGAGGGCGACGAGCTGGTAGCGGTGCTGGCCTCCGGCGGGCAGGATAATATCATCCTGGCCTCCCACGAGGGTCTGGCAATCTGCTTTGCAGAGGAGGACGTCCGCTGCATGGGCAGGGATGCCGTTGGCGTGAAGGGCATGAGCCTGGCCGACGGCGACTATATCGTGGGCGCAGGGGTTGCCGAGCCGGGCGCCCAGCTTCTCACCGTGACCGAGCGCGGCTTCGGCAAGCGCACCCCGGTGGAGGACTATCTGCGCCAGGACGGAGAGCTCCGCCGCCCCCAGGCCAGAGGCGGCAAGGGTCTAAAGAACATCGCCCTCAACGCCCGCACGGGCAAGGTGGCAGGGGTCTGCATCGTCAGGGAGACAGACCATATCATGATGATCGAGGAAGGCGGCGTTATCATCCGCATGGCGGCAGAGGATATCAACATCTATCGCCGCGACGCCCAGGGCGTGATCCTCATGCGTGTCGAAGAAACCAGCCGCGTCAGCGCCGTCCAGGCCATCCAGCCGGACGAGGAGTAACACAGGTTTGACACAGGGGGCGTGCGGTGACACAGGGGACGGTTCTCTGTGTCATACGACACATGGGTTTGACACAGGGGAAGGGTCTCTGTGTCGTAGGACACAGAGAACCCGACCCCGT
>JAZLFG010000040.1:0-9025 GCA_045615685.1 Faecousia sp. | reverse complement strand
CGCAGGCTGCCTGCGTGAAGGAGATGGGCATTTCGCACAGCACATTGGAGCCGTCCCGCTGGAAAAGGGGATGGGGACGGATGGTAACACCCACCAGAAGGTCGCCATTGGGGCCGCCGTTTGCCCCGGCGCTGCCCTGCTCCCGGACACGTACGCTCTGTCCTTCGTCGATTCCGGCGGGAATATCTACCTGAATCTTCTGGTTTCGACGGATTCTGCCCTTGCCCTTGCAGCGAGCACAAGGAGTTCGGATGAGCTTGCCCTTACCGCCACATTTGGGACAGGCAGACGTGGATTGCATGGTCATGCCCATAAAATTCTGCGTGACGCGCACCTGACCGGAGCCGTGGCATCGGTCGCAGGTCTCGGGTTGTGCGCCGTCTGCCGCACCGGAGCCATGGCACCGGTCGCAGGTCTCGATGCGGCCGACGCTGACCTCCTTTTTGGTGCCGAAGGCGGCCTCCTCGAAGCTGAGCTCCACCTGCGCCACGACGTTTTCCCCTTTCCGGGGGCCATTGGCACTGTGGCTACGACTGCCACCGCCAAAGAAGTCGCCAAAAAGGTCACCCAGATCCCCGAAGCCGCTGAAGCCACCAAACCCGCCGCCGAAGGGGTTGCCCCCGGCATTGAAGTTGGGATCCACGCCTGCGAAGCCAAACTGATCGTAGCGCGCCTTTTTATCAGGATCAGATAAAACCTCATAGGCTTCGTTAATTTGCTTAAATTTTTCTTCCGCTCCGGCCTCGTGGTTGACGTCGGGGTGATATTTTGCGGCCAGCTTGCGGTAGGCCTTCTTGATCTCGGCTTCTGCAGCGTTTTTTTCAACGCCCAGCACCTCATAGTAATCGCGTTTGTTTTCGTTTGCCATGTAGCTCACCTCTCATGGTGATGAATAACCGCACGGCAGGCGGTGACCGAAGCCGCCGCCTGCGTACAGATGGATAAAATCAGGTTCAATCGTTGACTTCCTCGAAGTCTGCGTCCACTACACCGTCATCGGCGGAAGCGCCGGGATTGGGCGTACCCTGCTGGGGTGCCTGCTGGTAGAGCTTTTCAGACACGGCGTAGAAGGCCTTCTGCACCTCGTCAGTGGCGGCTTTAATTGCTTCTACGTTGTTGCCCTTGTTTTCCTGCTTCAGCTTTTCCACGGCAGCCAGAATGGGGGCCTTTTCGGCTTCGCTGACCTTATCGCCCAGCTCGCCAAGGGTCTTCTCGGTCTGATAGATGACTTGCTCGGCAGTGTTGTGGGCATCGACCTCCTCCTTGCGGGCCTTATCCTCGGCGGCAAACTGCTCTGCCTCCTTGACGGCCTTGTCGATGTCTTCTTTGGAGAGGTTGGAGGAGGCGGTGATGGTGATATTCTGCTCCTTACCGGTGCCGAGATCCTTGGCCGTGACATTCACGATACCGTTGGCGTCGATATCGAAGGAGACTTCAATCTGCGGTACGCCTCGGGGAGCCGGTGCGATGCCGGTGAGCTGGAATTTGCCCAGGGTTTTATTGTAGGCGGCCATTTCGCGCTCGCCCTGGAGCACATGAACCTCCACAGAGGTTTGGCCATCGGCGGCGGTAGAGAAGATTTGGCTCTTTTTGGTGGGGATGGTGGTATTGCGGTCGATGAGACGGGTGAACACGCCGCCCATGGTCTCAATGCCGAGGCTCAAGGGCGTGACGTCCAGCAGCAGCAGGCCCTTCACGTCGCCACCGAGCACACCGCCCTGAATGGCAGCGCCCATGGCCACGCACTCGTCGGGGTTGATCCCCTTGAAGCCCTCTTTCCCTGTGATGCCGCGCACTGCGTCCTGCACAGCGGGAATGCGGCTTGAGCCGCCCACCAGCAGCACCTTGGTCAGCTCGGCTGCCTTCAAACCGGCGTCGGACATAGCCTGGCGAACCGGGCCCATGGTGGCCTCCACCAGATGGGCAGTCAGCTCGTTGAACTTCGCCCGGGTGAGGGTGACGTCCAGATGCTTGGGGCCGGTGGCGTCGGCAGTGATATAGGGCAGGTTGATGGCGGAGGAGGTGACGCCGGACAGCTCGATCTTTGCCTTTTCCGCAGCCTCCTTGAGGCGCTGCATGGCTACTTTATCGCTGGACAGGTCAATACCCTCGGCCTTGCGGAACTCCGCGACCAAATATTTCATGATGCATTCGTCAAAATCGTCACCACCCAGGCGGTTATTACCGGCGGTGGCCAGAACCTCGATGACGCCGTCACCGATTTCCAGGATGGAAACGTCGAAGGTGCCGCCACCCAGATCATAGACCATGATCTTTTGCTCGGTTTCTTTGTCGAGGCCGTAGGCCAGCGCGGCAGCGGTGGGCTCATTGATGATGCGCTTGACGTCGAGGCCCGCGATTTTACCGGCGTCCTTGGTCGCCTGACGCTGGGCGTCGGTGAAATAAGCGGGGACTGTGATGACCGCTTCGGTGACAGTGCCGCCCAGATAGCTCTCCGCATCGGACTTGAGCTTCTGTAAGATCATAGCGGAAATTTCCTGGGGGGTGTACTTCTTGCTGTCGATGGTGACTTTATAATCCGAACCCATCTCACGCTTGATGGAGCTGACAGTGCGCTCGTGGTTGGTGACGGCCTGCCGCTTGGCGACCTGGCCGACCATGCGCTCACCGGTCTTGGAAAATGCGACCACGGACGGAGTTGTACGGTTGCCCTCCGCGTTGGCGATGACGACGGGCTCGCCGCCTTCCATTACGGAGACACAGGAATTGGTGGTACCGAGATCAATGCCGATAATCTTACTCATGATAATTTCCTCCTATATTCAGTCACAATACGATATATGGTTAATTGGCGACCTGAACCATCGCAAACCGGATGACCTTATCGCCAGCGAGAAAACCTTTCTGAAATACCTGGGCCAGGACGCTTTCGCCCAGGTCGTCCCGTTCGACGTGCATGACGGCATTGTGCCGATTGGGATCGAAGGCATCGCCCACCTCGCCGAATTCTGTCACGCCGAGATTTCGCATGACCTCTTTAAAACCGGACAGCGTCATCTCCACGCCCTTTTTGTAGGCTTCGTCCTCGGTGTCTTGCTGGGTGGCACGCTCCAGGTTGTCGAACACCGGCAGGAATTTTCCGATGGTGTCCGCCTGGGCTTCCTGGTAGAGGCAGTCCTTTTCCTTCTGACTGCGCTTGCGGAAGTTGTCGTATTCCGCTGCCAGGCGAAGATATTGTTCATGCTCCTGCGCAAGAGCGGCCTTTGTCAGCTCCAGCTCAGAAGGTGCTGATTCCTGAGAAGGGGTGCTTTCCTGGACAGGTTCTTCTGCGCTCTGGGCGTCAACCTGTTCGGGATCCTTAGTATCTTTATTTGCCACGGCTTATGATTCCTCCTGCTCTTGATTTTTTTCCGGCTGAAGCGGCGGCAGCTCAGGCTTACCGAACATTCGGCCAAGCCCTTCTGCAAAATAGCTCAGGCGTGCGGTAATTTGCGCATAATCCATTCTTGTGGGGCCCACCACGCCGATCATACCCTGCATCCCGTCGCCAATGTCAAAGCGGGTCATGACCACGGAGGAGTCCTTCAACTCCTTGGCAACATTTTCCGGCCCAACGAGAATCTGCACCCCGTCTTGATGGATGGTGGCGGGAAGGTTGGAGATCATCTCCTCATCCAGCCCATTCAGAAGCGCTTGAGCCTTATCCACATCGCGGTATTCGGGGTGACTTAAAAGCCTTGTCTGACCGGTTAGGTACACGCCGCCTTGCTGCTGTTCGCGCAGAACATTTACGGTGAAGTCCACAATGATCGGCACCAACGAGCCTGCGGGACCGGCACTTCGAATGATACGGTCTAAAAGCTCCGGCGTAATATCGTCGGCAGACAGTTCTGCCAAACTGGCGTTGAGCACGGCTGACAGCAGCTTGAGATCCTGCTCGCCCACCTCCAAAGGGAGCTTGATGAGCTTATTCTTCACCACATCGCCCGAGGTCATCACCACCAGAATAAAGCTATGTGCTTCGGCCAGGATGATCTCAAAGCGCTTGACGGTGGTTGCGCCGGAGTGGGAGGTCATGGCATAGGCCGGGAGATTCGTCAGCTTGGACACCAGCTTGCCCACCTGGGCCATAGCGGTGTCGATCTCCTGAAGCCGCAGATGCATGGCCTGGTTGAGGCTTTGCGTCTCGTCCACAGACAGGCGGTAGTCCTGCATCAGCTCGTCGATGTAGAGTCGGTAACCGGCAGGGGAGGGGATGCGCCCGGCGGAGGTGTGCGGCTGCTCAAGAAGACCCATGGAGGTCAGCTCCGCCATCTCATTGCGGATGGTAGCGGAGGAAAAACGCATGTCGGGCATGGCGGCAATGGCCTTGGAGCCGACCGGCTCTGCTGTGCGGATGTAGCTGTCCACAATGGCGCGTAGGATCCGCTTCTTTCGATCTGTAAGTTCCATAGGGGCTCTCCTTTGTTAGCACTCGATACATCTGAGTGCTAAACATACTATACTACCAACATCCTCCAATGTCAATAGATACTTTTTAATATTTTATGGAGAAGGGAAGATTTTTACACGGGAAATCAAAATGCCTGTGCGATGAAAAACTGAATTTTTTTTCGACGCAAAGGAAAAATATTCGGGCAAATATGAATAGAGAAAAAAACAATGAATCAGAACTTGCAAAACAACGGAGCGATTTAGCATAAATTTGCTGTTTTTGCGGGATATCCGTCGTTTATTTTCAGGCGGTTGAAACATTTTTATTTTTTCTTCCTTAGAGCTCTTGCATTTTGAAAAGAAATCATATATAATTTCTTCGTTCACAATGGATGGGGATTGTACCCATCATATAATAATGAGGAGGATATAAAATGAAAAAGATTATTGCTCTGCTTCTGGTTATAGCTATGGCTGTATTTATGTTTGCGGGCTGTGGCGCCAAGCCCGAGGCCACGGCACCCAACGATGCTTCCGGCGTTACCGCCAACCTCACCATGGGTACCGGCGGCGAATCCGGCACCTATTATGCCTTTGGCGGCGTTCTTGGCACCGTGATCGGTCAGAACACTGGAATTCAGATCACCGTTGTTTCCACTGGCGGCTCCAAGGATAACCTTGTCTCCATGAACGACGGCATTTATCAGCTCGCTACCGTCCAGTCCGATGTCATGACCTATGCTTTCAACGGCACCAATGGCTTTGAAGATGGCGCAGTGGACGGCTTCCGTGTGGTTGGCGCTCTGTATGCCGAGACGGTGCAGATTGTCACGGTCGATCCGACCATCAGTTCCGTAGCCGACCTCAAGGGCAAGAATGTCTGCATTGGCGACGTTGGCTCCGGTACATACTACAACACCATCGACGTCCTGGCTGCCTATGGCATGACCCTGGATGATATCGTTCCCGTATACCAGTCCTTCGGCGATTCTACCGAGAGCCTGAAGGATGGCAAGATCGACGCAGCCTTCCTGTGTGCCGGTGCACCTACCACTGCGGTCACCGAGCTGTCTGCCTCCAAGCAGATCAACCTCATCTCCATCGATGACGAGCACATGGCTACCCTGCTTGCCAACTGCCCCTACTATGCATCCTACACCATCCCTGCCGGCACCTATTCCGGCTTCGATCAGGATACCAACACCATCACAGTCAAGGCGACTCTGGTCTGCTCTGCCGACACCTCTGACGATGTGACCTATGAGCTTGCAAAGACCATCTATGAAAACAAGGACGCCATTACCGAGCTCCATGCCAAGGGCAGTGAGCTCTCCCTTGCGTTTGCGACCGACGGTATTGCAGTTCCCTTCGCTGGCGGTGCTGCCAAGTACTTTGCCGAAAAGGGCATCACGGTTGAGACCAAGTAAGTTCGGGATACTCCAACCAAATCTTCCCCGCCCCGGCGGAAATCAGCCGGGGCGGGGTTTTCCGCATAAGCGAAAAAAATATACGGAGGGATTCCCCTATGGATAATAAAGTGAAAAATGCGGCGGAAGTAACGGCCGCGCAGGATAACGCCCAAGATGTGGCGCTGGATGTAGAGGAGGTCATGAAAAAATATGACCGAGAATCTAACGTCCGAATCTGGGCGGGAGCACCCAAGTATACCGTATTAGGCATCCAGGTATTTTTTGCCCTGTTTTGCATCTATGTGACGCTGTTTGCCACTTGGCTCGACCAGGTACGCCTGACCTCCTTTGTGGGGCTTGTGGTTCTGATGGGCTATCTGAATTATCCCGTTCGGAAGGGGGAACAGCGCATCAACCATATACCCTGGTATGATCTTGTAATCATGGTAGTGGGCGCCGGTGCCTATTTCTATTTTTGTTTCCGGGCGCAGACCATCATTTTGCGTTTGCCGACGATCTATTGGTATGAAGTCATCATCGGCCTTTGCGGAATTCTTGCACTGATGGAGCTTTGCCGCCGCAGTGTTGGCATACCGATCCTCTGTGTTGCCGGCTTCTTTATTTTATACGCCCTGTACTATTTTATCTTCCTGAAGAATTTGGGCTTCACGGGCGCGATCAAGACGCTGGTTTACCGCCTGTTCTTCACCACCACCGGTATTCTTTCTACGCCGATCAATGTATGCGCCAAGTTCATAGTGGTGTTCATTATCTTTGGCTCCTTTCTGGAGCGGACCGGTATTTCCGAGTTCTTCATCAGTCTGGCCAATTCCCTTGCAGGTGCAGCGTCAGGTGGTCCTGCAAAGGTAGCGGTGATTTCGTCGGCCCTGTGCGGGATGGTGTCCGGCTCCTCCGTGGGCAACACCGTGACCACCGGCTCTGTGACCATCCCCATGATGAAGAAGACCGGCTACAAGCCGGAATTTGCCGGCGCGGTAGAAGCTGCTGCCTCTACCGGTGGGCAGATTATGCCGCCCATCATGGGTGCGGCGGCCTTCCTGATGGCGGACTATGTGGGCGTACCCTATTCCAATATTATTGTTCGAGCCATTCTGCCGGCTGTGCTCTATTTCCTGGGCATTTTCATCTGTGTCCATCTGGAGGCGAAAAAGCTGGGGCTTAAGGGCATCAGTCGGGAGCTGCTTCCAAAGTTCAAAGAGCTTATCAAGCGTACTTATCTACTGCTGCCTCTGATTATCCTTATTTATCTGGTTTCCAGCAATTCTAAGACCATGGCGTTCTCCGCTGCAATAGCCATTTTGTTTGCCATTGGTGTGAGCAATATGCACAAGGCACCGGTGCTTTCTGTCATCGGCTGTGTGCTGATGCTGGTCTACCTGTTTGTGCCGCTGCCTGTAGTTCTGAGCTATGTCCTGCTGGGCGTCGGCATGGTGTGCTGTTTGGTCTGCATGTTCCTGAAGGGTTCTATGCTGACGCCAGCCCGCTGCCTGGATGCGCTGGGCGCTGGAGGAAAGGGCTGCATTTCTGTGGCCTCCGCTTGCGGTATTGCAGGCATCATTGCCGGCTGCATTACTATGACGGGTCTGGCCTCACGCCTGATCTCCGCCATTATTTCGCTGACCAGCAGCATTACCGCAGTATCTATCTTCCTGGCGGCGATCCTTGGCGTGCTGATTTTTGCCATTGTTTATTTGTGGCTACAGTCTCGGCTTGAGAAGAAATCCATTGCTTTGCTTGCCGGATTTGCTATTGCTATTGTTGCCTGTGTGGCATTGGTTGCTACCAATGCGGTTTATGGCACGGCAACGCTGCTGGGTGTCAATTGGCGTGGCTGCGAAATCTTCCTGGCCTTGTTCCTGACCATGCTGTGCTGCATCGTGCTTGGTATGGGCGTTCCTACGACGGCAAATTACTGCATTATGGCCTCCACCTGTGCGCCAATTTTGATTCAGATGGGGATTCCTGCCATGGCAGCCCACTTCTTCGTATTCTACTTTGGCATCGTAGCGGATATTACACCCCCGGTGGCGCTTGCAGCCTACGCAGGTTCCGCCATCGCCAAGTCCAAGCCCATGGCGACGGCCCTCAATGCCACAAAGCTGGCCATTGCTGCTTTCATCGTCCCGTACATTTTCGCCATGAATCCTCAGATGCTGCTGGTAGACGCTTCGGCGATGGACGTGATCCTCAATTCTGCAACGGCACTGTTGGGCATCTTTGGTGTGGCAGGCGGTCTGGAGGGCTATGTTGTGCGGGAGAGCCGCTGGCCTACAAGAATTATCTGTGTGGTGGCAGGTCTTTTGATGCTGATTCCGGGACTTGTGACCGACCTTCTCGGCATTGTTGTGCTAGGTGCAATTATTGTTCTCCAGACGTTGCGAAACCGCAGAGAGAAGGCAATTGCCGGATAAGTATTACAAATTTTATATCGTTTCATACCGCCTCCACGGGATTTCCTGTGGAGGCGATTTTTCTGGAAAAATATGCTGGCGCAATAACAAAACAGAAATAATTAGAGATTAACACATGTAAATTAAGTATGGATATATTATACAAAATTGCAATACAGAATTTCAGCAAAATGCAGAATTTGTATGTAAATTTATAAGATTTGTTGAAATCAATTTACTCTTGAATTAAAATGTTCTGGAATAGGTTTTCAAATTGGGAGATTATTCGCAATTGCGCGAACAGTGCCCGAAATAAGCCTACTGATTTGGCTTTGACAAAAATGTCCAAGCCAGCGATTCCGTGGAGCGTAAATGAGAAATCGGCGAGTCCCGCAGGGGGAAGACGCGGTCTTTCATTTGCTGCGGGAGGACAAGTTTTTTGGGGAGGTGAGAAAGGCTGTTTCAAGCAGCAAATTCAAACATCATTCGAACAAACACATTTTGAAGGAGGCAACTATGAAAAAAGTCAACAAATTTCTGTCCCTGATTTTGGTTGTCTGCATGCTTCTGGGGATGCTGCCCGCAATTACTGTAGCAGCGGCAGAGCCCGGAAAGTTCATGGAGATCACCAGCGGCAACAACCGCTATCTGTCCACGGTTGGTTCCAACGCCTTCAACGTATTTATGTACGATAATACGTTCTCGGGCACCTTTGGCGACCAGCACATGGGCGGCATTGAGCTCTCGCTCAATGACCTTCGTATCGCCACCAACGGCGACCTGCACATGCTGCCGACTCCGGAGCAGTGG
>JAZLFG010000039.1:0-18510 GCA_045615685.1 Faecousia sp. | reverse complement strand
TACAGCCCATTCTTTCGCCAAAGCATCGCTCTCGGTGCAATAAAAGCCAAGCCCGAAATCGTTATTCTTTTTTCCTTTTCCGAACTCAGGCACTTCAACAATCTTTTCGGAGCCATGATATATTGTAATCAGCTTATCCATGTTATTTTCCTCCGTTTCATCGCTGCTACTATATCACCAAGGTGATAGTTTGTCAAGGAGTTTGGAATACGTTATATCACCAAAGTGATATCGATCAACTATATTATTGGGGCTGCTATTCTATTTTATACGATTGAAATGTAAAAAAGCCACAAGCGGCAAGGATAATCCCAACCGATTGTGGCTTTCTTTTTTGGTGTTTTTTATATCTCGTCTTTCAGGTAGTCCATGTAGGGTGCTTTCGATGTGACGAAGGTATCAAACGTGAACTGGGCGCCGAGGCGGAAGCCGGTGATGAAGCTGTCGATGGTGGATTCTCCGTTGACGGATGCCCAAGCATCGACATACTGGAGGAAACGTTTCTTCTCTTCGCCGGAGAGTTTGTCAGTTAGGAAGTCCTCGCTTTCGTTCAGCGTCTGCATATCGCGCTGCACCTTTTTGTTCTGCTCGGAGCTTCGCGCCTGCGGGTCAATATTGCCATAGCAAAACTCTTCAATAAAATTATTCATGGCAGTTTCTCCTTTTTTAGATTGAGAAACCCGTGCGTCCATGCCGTAAAAATGTAGTATTTTCAATAGGTTTTTGTTCGTGTTCTCTCAGGTTATGCAGACCGATTTTGAGAGGACGTCTGAGGAGTTGCAGCGCCAGTTTGACAAAATTGTGAGCAATTTTAACCAGCAAGACGACGCATACCTTGTGTGATGTGTCAATATCGGGCGTCTTTGCTCCAGATAACTAACTCCTTATATTTTTCTCGGTTTGCCCGGCAAGCTCTCCTATTTTTGCCGGAGACAGGCCGCTGGCTCGCTATAGGGCGGTTAGTTCTTGGGTAAACGAGGCGTCAAATCCTGTCTTTAGGTGATACCAGTCGTGCAAGCTTTTCGCACGCGTGCAAAAAACTTGCACGTGCGTGCTACGCGCTGCGATATGTAGCTACTACGATGCATTGCACACTCCCGCAACCAAACGCAGTGGATGTAACTGATTTCAGTTACATCCGCTTTTTTGCCGTTCATTGAGATTCAGGACTTTTTGTGATATAATTTCATAGAACAAAGGATGTGATTTGATGAAAGAGGAATGCCTCATCTGCGCTTCGCCGCTGGAATATCTGAATGAAGATATCCTGATGGAGTGCGCGATTTGTCATAAAAAAGAACGCAGCAAGACAAAATGCGTAAACGGTCATTATGTCTGCAACGAGTGCCACACAAACGGCATCGACAGCATTTTCGGTGTGTGCCTTGCGGAAACCTCCAAAAATCCCGTGGAGATCCTCAATAAAATGATGGCACTTCCGTTCTGTCACATGCACGGTCCGGAGCATCACATCATGGTCGGTGCTGCTCTTTTGACGGCGTACCGGAATGCCGGCGGTAACATTGATCTGCCTAAAGCGCTGACCGAGATGAAAAACCGTGGGCAGAGCGTTCCCGGAGGTGCGTGCGGGTTCTGGGGTGCCTGCGGTGCCGGTATCAGCACGGGCATGTTTGTTTCCATCATTTCCGGTGCTACGCCGCTTGCCAGTGAACCTTTTGGCCTCTCCAACCGCATGACCGCAAAATCTCTTGACGCCATCGGCACGGTAGGCGGCCCTCGCTGCTGCAAGCGGGATTCCTATCTTTCCATTCTTTCCGCTATCGACTTTGTGAAAGAGCATTTCGGCGTAGAAATGGAAAAGCTGGAGATTATTTGCGAGTTTTTTTCCCGGAACAATCAGTGTCTCGGTAAGCATTGCCCTTTTTCAAAAGCAAATCACAGCAGATAATTCAGTCCTATCCACGGAGCACGTTTACGCCTGCTCCGCAGCGTGTCAAAAAAGTCTTTTTGACACACCAAGGCGTCACAGATCATTTTGACCTGTGACGCCTTTGTTCTTTTTCGTACCGGCTTGCAGACCGGTCACATAGCTGCCCCCATGAGACGGTGCAATGCCGACTTCTTTTTTATTTTATAATCTGTGCCGGGTGATCACTTCTCAGCTTCAAGCGCCTTATAGACGACTGCCGCAAGCGCTGCACCGACAAGCGGGCCGACAATGAAGACCCACAGGCATGATATTGCAGAGCCGTTGCCGGTCAGAGCGAGCATGAGAGCGGGGCCGAAGCTTCTTGCGGGGTTGACGGAGGTGCCGGTCAGGCCGATGCCGAGAATATGCACCAGAGTGAGCGTGAGACCGATGATGAGGCCGCCGAAGGAGCCGTGGCCTGCCTTCTTTGAGGTGACGCCGAGGATGGTGAGGACGAAAATGAAGGTGAGCACCGCTTCAACGATGAGGCCCGCCCAGACGTTTCCGTTCACGCCTGCGAGACCGTTGGAGCCGAGGCCGCCGGTCATATCGGTGACGGAGCCGAGAGTGAACACGCCCTTGAGCAGAGCAGCACCCGCGAATGCGCCGAGGCACTGGGAAATGACATATCCGACAAAATCACCGATGCGCATCCCGCCGCTCATGAGAACGCCGAGAGAAACGGCCGGATTGATGTGGCAGCCGGAGATATTGCCCACGCAGTATGCCATACCGACGATGACGAGACCGAAGGCAAGGGCAGTCAGCAGGTAGCCGCTGCCGCTTGCACTATCGCAGCCGACGAGCATTGCCGTGCCGCAGCCGAGGACTACGAGAACGCATGTACCTATAAATTCAGCGACAAATTTTTTCATGATCCAACATGATCCTCCTTAATTTACTTTTTGTCATTATGTAGCTGTAGCGTCTTTGAGAGATTTGAAATTCTTAAAGTGAAATTGCAGAAGTATTTGAACAGTCTCCTTTCACCTTCCCACTGTATATTATACTCCGAAAACCATAAAAGACAACATCTAATTGAAATTTTTCTCAATTAGATGAAGATAATTTGCATACTACCGACTTTACGGTTAAAAGCATATGCAAAGCCCGGCTGCGGGGAAGCTTCTTGCAGCTGGTTCTTGCTTGTGATACCTCGTCTATACGGTGCTTTGGCGGTTACAAACGTATCAAAAGGGAACTGTGCGCCGAGGCGGAAGCCGGCGATGAAGCTGTCGAGGGTGGATTCGCCGTTGACGGATGCCCAGGCATCGACATAATGGAGTATTTTCATTTGCAACGGTTCCAAAGCGCATCCTTCGGCAATGCCCGACAGTCGATAAGGCGGTAATACATATGGATGAAAGATTATGGTCTGTGAATGCATGATATCTGTCCGAATTGCCAAAATAAGAAATAAGGAAGCAATCGTATTTGGATAAGGTATGATAAAACCAAGGGGGAGCTATGAGGCTAATATATAAAATTTTTCGTCAGGATCCCGAGTCCAGGGACAGTATCATTGCCGTCACTTCAGGCGTGGGAATTGTGGCGAATCTGCTGATTGCCGTCGTTAAAATCGTAATCGGCATGGTGGCATCCTCGATTGCGATTATATCGGAGGGCGCAAATAACGCGACAGACGCACTTTCCTCGATCCTGACGGTCATCGGCACAAAGGTTGCCGGAAAGCATCCGGATCAAAAGCACCCATTCGGCTACAGACGAATCGAGTATTTGACCGGCCTTGTTGTCACGGTACTGATTTTGGTGACTGGCATTGAGCTGCTGATCAGCTCGGTAAAGCTTATATTTGCGCCGGAGCCCATCCACATATCCTATTTGGCGATTGTGTTGATTGCTATTTCGGCTGTGATCAAGTTCTTTTTAGGCGTGTACACGATTCGGATGGGAAGAAGCACCGGATCATCTGCATTGGAAGCAGTAGGCATCGAAGGCCGAAACGATTCCTTTGCTTCGGTCATTTCCATCGTATCTTCCCTGATTTTTCTTATTTTTCATATTTCTTTGGACGCATATGCCGGCATTCTCATTTCGGCGCTTATCATCAAAGCGGGATATGGGGTTTTGAAGGAAACCCTTTCCGAGCTGATTGGCCGCGCAGGACACAAAGAGCTTGCGGATAAGCTTTACAAAGAGATCCGGGAAACAGACGGAATGATTGGCGCGGCGGATATGATATTGCACAATTACGGCCCGGATACATGGTCTGGCTCCGTCAATCTTGAAATCGACCATAACAAAACCGTAGGAGAGGTTTATCCAAAGCTGCACGAGCTGCAGCTTCGGATTCTGCACAAATACGCGGTGATGCTGGTCTTTGGTATTTATAGCGTCGATCATGATAATCCTGAAATAAGGTCGATACAAACGGCGATAGGAGCTTTTATAAATCAACACGAGCATTTAAAAAGCTTTCACGCGCTTTATCTTGAACCGAAGACGAAAACACTTTACTGCGATTTTGTGGTGGACTACAAGCTTCAGGATTGGGATGGGCTGCGGAGTGAATTCGAAATGTATATGAAAAAGCGTTATCCGCAATACAAGCTGGAACTGACAATCGAGACGGAATACGTCTAATCGATCACGAGAAAACAATGCGGCGAAGCCTTTCGCACCGATTTGTCAACGGATGGTCCCGATATTTTAATATTCAGGCACAGTTGCGCATAACGCCTGACGCGCCCCATCATTTGTATCCGATTGCAAGCCCGAAAAGGAGGAGTAGCGACGTCAAAAGAAGATTGGCAATTTGGAATCTCCACGACCATTTCACCCATTTGCCGTAGCTGAGATCCGTAAGTCCCAACCCGATTAGCAGAACAGGATTTGTTGGATAAAACACATTGGAGAAGCCGTCTCCGAATGCAAAAGCCATGACGCAAAGCTGCGCTGAAATATTGAAGGCGCCGGCAAGCGGAACAATCAGCGGGATAAGCATTACCGCCTTGGCAGAGCCGGAGGCAATAAAGAAATTCATTACAAGCACAAGGAGATAGATAAACAGAATAATGACAAATCTCGGCATCAGGCCCGCCAATTCGATGGCAAAATGCAGGATCGAATCAAGCACATTTCCCTCTTCGAGAATAAACCGGATCGACGAGGCCATAAGAATCATCACAACGGCGGGAAGCATAGACAAAAGTCCGTCAAAGAACGTTTTTGCAAGGAATTTTCCACCTTTTTTTGCTGCAAGCACGGACACGATCCCTCCAACAAGGAAAGAAAGGGCAACGATGATCATGCTTAAGCTCTGAAGCGTCTCGGCGAAAGGCAGCGGAAGCGCCGATGAGAGCACAAGCCCAATGCCGATGCCCATGATTGCCACAAAGGCAACCAAGGCGCGGCCATATTCTTTGGATTTTGATGCACTGACGCTGGACTCATTCGCGGCAACAGGTCTTTCGATTTTTTTTGCGTGTCTGATAATAAAGAACATCAGAACGGCATAGATCAGAACGAAGCTGATCCCGCGAAGCCATGCGCCGGAAAATATCGGAAGTCCTGCAAACTTCTGTGCAACACCTACTGTGAACGGATTGAATATGCCCGCTGCAAAGCCGCATCCGACGGCAAGAAGGCTCATTGCCATACCGGTCATGGCATCCCACCCGAGACTGACGGCGAGCGTTGCCACGATTGGGACAAGCGGAACGCATTCCTCAAACGATCCGATCAACGAGCCCATTGTCATAAAGAAAAGAACAATCACGGCAAGAAGCTTGTATCTTTTCCCGCCGAATCTCAATGTGATTCTATCGAGCATATATTGCATAATTCCGCTCTTGTTGAGCGAATTGAACACGCCGCCAATGATCAGAAGAAATGCGATCACAGCGATCAGTGTGCCACCCCCGTTCGTCCCAAGGACAAGCACCGGGGAACAGATCCACTTCCAGAATGGAATTCCGTGCTCCATTTCCGTAAAACCGGCAGCTATGTCAATGACGCCGTCCTTGTCCCTCGCATACTGCCCGCCCGGAATGATAAGCGCCATTACATACGCCGCAACCATCAGCACAAATATAATAGCAATTGCTGCAAGAAAGGACTTGGCGCTGATATCAAGCCCCTTTTTCTCTTTTTTTCGTGCGTCCATTTGAATTACTTCCTGTTTTTCATAAGTATTTTATAGAACTCGACGGCCTTGGGAAGACACGCGATATCTATATTTTCATTGATTGCGTGAATGGATGCAAGCTGTTCCTCTGACACGGCAAAAGGCGTAAAGCCGAAGCAGTTGTTCGATACCCTCGACATATATCTGTTATCACTTGCCGATATTGCAATGTACGGTGATGCGACAACGCCGTCGAAGACCGTATTTACGGCATTTTCTATTGTTCTGAACGCGTCGCTGCGGTAATCTGCCTCGTGGGTGGTGACGCCGGGATCGAGTACCGTAACCGCGATATCGTATTTTTTTGCTATTTTTTTAATGCGGTTCAGCGAGTCCTCAAAGCCCTGATGGTGAGAAAAGCGCATATTTCCGATCACATATGCCTCTTCGGGAAGAACGTTTGCGGCATCCGAGGCGCCTGCCATGGTGAATGCCAGCGTTGTCCGCAGCATGGCGGCTCCGGTTGACGAAACGATGGGCAAAACCATTTTGATCAGTCCTGCAAAGAAATCGGGATGGCCGAGGACGAATTTAAGTGGCTGCTTTATTTTCGCCGACATTCTCCGAAGCATTTCTCTTGCAGTGATGCTCAGCCTTTTTTTAAAGATATGTGCGTTTTCTACCTCACAGCAGAATTTGCTTAATCTGATAATCGGCGAGTTTTTTGGTGGACGAGAAGCGTGACCGCCACTGGATTTTGCTGAGAACTTTATATCCGCGCATCCCTTTTCGCAGGTAGCGATCATTGCAAAATAACCGTCAGACATACCTATGGGATCATATAGGATCATACCGCCCTCATCCAGCACCCAATCGAAAAAGATTCCTCTTTTTTCAAGCGCACGGGATATCTTTTCAGCCCCGGATCCGGAGCATTCCTCGGTACAGGAGGACTCAAAATATATATCGTTTTCCGGCACAAAACCGTGTGCAATCAGCTCCTCTGCGGCTTGAAGCATACAGAAAAGGCCGCCTTTGGTATCAAGTGTGCCTCTGCCCCAGATCCTTCCGTCAGCAATTTCGCCGGAAAATGGGGGATGTGTCCACGCATCGCCTGCCGCAACAACGTCATGATGATTCATGAACATAACGGGATGGCTGTGCGCCTTGCCTTCCCATTTGATTAAAAGACTTCCGTCAAAAACCTCGACGGAGCAAGCCGAAAAAACATGGGGGAAAACCTCTTTTAGCACGTCGTGAAATTCCGTAAATCTGGATATATCCGTTTCGTCGTAGGACGATACGGTTTTCTTTTTGATAAGCTCTGCCAATTTTTCAGCATATATCATTGTGTTATCCATAGCTTTTCTCCTGTGAGGCGAATGCGTTTATATTACATGGATCTGTTTTTAAGAAAATTATTTAATCTCCTTCCGATCAAGCTCCGCGCAGATAATATACCGGAGGAGAAACACCTCAATTGAATATAACGAGATTATCCTCACCGATCTCTGCATAGGGCAGAGAAAAACGAAGCTCGGACCACCTGTTGCCACAATCTGACGCATACCTTTTGATGCGAATGTTATCCAAGGGACAATATATGGATAGTGCATCCTCATCAACGGAAAAGCCGGTGTTGTTTTCCAATAGCTCCCGGAACATGGCGGCATAGGTTTCGTCGGAATATGCGTTGCCTTTTTTCATAATTTTGATTGCGGCGGCTGTCATTATGCTGTTTGCATCACAACCGGGCGCAAAAAGCTCCTCAAGTGAAATAGGTTCATTTTTCCCCGAAACAAAACAAAGATGTTCGTATTTCTCCTTATCTATTCGATGATTTGAATGACCATCTATGTTTTTGCCGAAAAATGTGAAACTTATTTCGGCTCTGCTATTTATATAGTCTCCGTAGCTTGTGGCGGAGTAGCTTATATCGAAGCAGGCATCTATGTCATGATGTCCGGCCGCTTCATATGCATCGTACTGGGATTCGATCTCCTTTTTCAGCTCTGCGATGTGAGCATCACGCAATGTCGCAGCGTCAGTGATAGACGCGGGTATGTCATCACTTCTGTAGGAACCGAAGTCAATGTTTCGTCCTTCGCTCCAGTCTTTAATTGAATATGGTTCACTGAGACTGGTGGAGACATTTGCTGTGTTGTAAAACAGACAAGTCTTTTTTGCTTCGTCCTCAAAGAGGCTCCCATCATGCATAAAGCGACTTTCGTAAGCGTTGATCCCCTTCATATCAATTGAAAAATATGTTGGGGGGAAATTGCTTACAATTTCAGGATTGTTGTAATCCAACACAATTACCAGGTCGCCATTTGAAGCGATAAAGTATTTTTGATTGCGAGAAATCCCTTCAAAGGCTTTGCAGAAATGAATCTCCGGGTAGGGGGAAAATTCCCATGCTATGTACTCATCAAAGGCTTCCGGTATATCAGACTGTGCTGCAATCTGCTCGTTAATGTAGTCTATGCCGTCAATATTGTCGGCAAAGAGGTCGCCGATGTATATTTCCTTGCCTGTATTGAGGTCAAAATTCAGGGTGCGAATATCTGTTGCCTCAACATCCGTGTCAGATGAATGTGTTTCCTGCCTTTTTTTTATTAAAATGGAGAGAATATTATTGAAGCTGCCCTGAATGTTGGAGGTGCATTCGAACCAGCTTGTTGCGCTGTCATCCAGCATGGAAATACGGGTTTTAAGTCCGGGATATGGCGGATACTCTGATTCGTAAAGCTCCATATAGGTGTCCATGATTTTCTGATTAATGGCATTTTGGACAGCTTTGTTTTTTAGGCCCGAAATCTGAATATACGAATGGCGTGTTTCATTGATCGGCACATCCTCGGATGTAATATTGTTCGCATAGAAGGTGTGCATGACGGAACACGAAGGGCAAGGATTCCCCTTAGCATAGTCGATTTCAGCAGAAGCAGGAGCTGTTTTTCTTTGGTGATACGGGGTATTGGAGGCTTCCACCGCAGGCACATAACCGAGGGCTTTTGCAAGAGCGGCGCCCTCACTGCTGCAGCACCAATCTGCAATTTGGCGAACAGCACTATCCTCCGGCGTATTTTTACGAAAAACGGCACAAACATTCGAAATCAGCGGGTAGGTTCCATCCGCGATCGAGTCATAATCCGGATAGACGCCCTCAACCTTCAGCATTTTGATTCTTTCGTCGTAATGCATATTGGTAACGAAATAGCGGTATGAATAGCCTAACGCCCCGGCTGAATTTTCGTAGCCGGATACTGCGTCAATAATCAAAAACATGGAGTCCAGGCGTTTTTCCATGGGTGGCTCCTGAACCTCAAACTTATTGATAATATGATGATATAACCCAGTCTGGCTACCGGAACCTTCACTGCGCTGATATGCAATGATTTCCTCATCGTTGCCGCCAAGCTCTTTCCAGTTGGTGATTTTGCCTGCATAAATATCGTGAAGCTGCGAAATCGTAATGCTGTCAACCGGATTGTCTTTATTTACAAAGAAGACAAATCCCTCGCGGGCAAAAGGTATCATTTCAAAGGAAACGCCCGCTTTTGCGGCTTCGAGGACCTGATCGTTGGATGGTTCAAGACAGAACACCATATCGACCGTCCCTTGCCACAGGTAAGGGTAAGCGTAGTCGGTGGTGCTGCACATAACATAGTCTGCGGCTTCTTCTGTGGTAATGTTCAGAAAATGCGCAGCCATCTCCTGATAAAAAGGCAAGAAAGCCGTAGCGCCATCAATTATGGGCCAGTTCTCCTCTTCAAGCAAAGCGGTTTGCTTCTGCTCCGAGCAAGCTGTGGTTTGCACTTCGCTCGAAGCTTCGGACTGAGGTTCTGGTTCATCAACCGGAAGCGTTGCTGTTTTACAGCTACATAGGGAGAGCGACATGACAACGGCCAATAGAGTGACAATCATTCTTTTCATGGTTATAAACCGCCTTTCTATGAACTGCAGGGAGCAAAGAAGGTTCTCTTGCCCCCTTTTTTGATTCTGCGTCTTTCGCTGCTTCTAAAACAAACGCGACCAAGGCAGTGACTTGTGCTTACCAAAAAGGGCTTAAAAAATTCGGAAATCTCTGTTTTCCTGCGATAAACTGCCGAAATATATCGATATGATCTGTTATTTCCGCGAGACAAGAAGACATGAAGGCTGTTTTTCGCATTGTTTTAAGGAATGTGTAACTATACATCGCCCCTTTGCTTCAAAGTAAGCCACAAATAAGAGAAAAGCCTTCATTCCGCAATTTGTGACATCAACACAACCGTCTCGACAGTTGTTAATCCGTCCACCAGCATAGCGGTGGAAACGCGGGTATAGAGGTGGCATTTAGTCTGCTTCTTCATTTCCTGCACCTCCATCTGTCTTTTTGTCCAGGCCTTCTTTGCGGATATAGTACGCCAGCAAACGTAAAACATATTCCGGCGCGTGGCGGTTATCAAGCTCCCATTCCGTTACCGTCCGATAGGGAATCTGAAAATACTCGCAGAATTCCTTGCGATTCATTCCTGTGCTTTCCCGAATTTCTTTGATCCTTTTACTGCAATCCATTTCAAATCACCATTGACAGAAAGTTTACACGTTGCGTATTTGATTATATCACGTCTTTTCAAAATACGCAACGTGTAAATTGTAACTTTTTTCGAAAACTGCACTTTTTTATTTATGCAGCCGTGCTGTACTTCTTTTCTGCGCTTTCTTGATGGCCAAGCCCGTATAATAATGACTGTCATGGAACTGCCGAAATCCTTGCGGAAATTTTTCCGCACCTCCAACCATATTGAGCGGCGCAACAAGGAGCTGAAGCGTCGCTCAAAGGTGATTGGCATTTTTCCGAATGAAGCATCCCTGCTTAGACTGATGGGGGCGGTTCTGGAAGAACGCAATGCCGTGATTCAAAATGGCAAGGCTGTTTTCAGCAAGGCTACATACGATGCACTGCTCCAATCCCAAACCCCAGCAAAATTGGTGCTTATTGCACAGCGGACGGCTTTTGTCAAGGTACCGGCTACGCCTCGCCTCCGGCGACCTTGACAGAATTATTCCACTGCGCTTTGTGGTAGACAAGGCGGCTAAGCCGCCTCATGCAAAAATTTGCCTGAAGACAATTTACACACTATTTTGGACTTGACTTTGGTAATCTTTTTGCTCACAATCTAATTTTACCAAAAACAAGGGTGCCAGCCAACTCCTCGTTGACCGGCACCCTTGTTTTTTCGGCGCTATTTTGCAACGCGCCCTGTGTTTTCAAAGGGAAGGCCTAAATTGCCAGAAGGCTACGGCGGAGGCGGCCGCTACGTTCAGAGAATCCACGCCGTGGGACATGGGAATGCGAACGGCGGCATTGCAGCCGGAGATGGCCCCTTCGGATAGTCCGTCGCCCTCCGCGCCCAGCACGATGGCCAGGCGGTCTATTCCCTGCAAGCAGGGGTCGTCCAGTGCGACGGCCTCCGGACACAGCGCCATGGCGGCGGTGAAAAAGCCCATCGCCTTTAGCGTCCCCAGCGCCCCCGGCCAATCCTCCAGCCAGCTCCAGCCTACCTGGAACACCGTGCCCATGCTGACTCGCACGGCACGGCGGTTCAGGGGATCGCAGCAGTTGGGCGCCAGCAGCACCGCGTCTACATCCAGCGCGGCCGCCGAGCGGAAAATCGCGCCGATGTTCGTGGCGTCCACCACCCCCTCCAGTACCGCAAGGCGGCGGGCATTTTGGCACAATTCAGCCACATCCGCCTGCTTCGGCCGCCGCATCGCACACAGGATGCCGCGAGTGAGGGTGTAGCCGGTGAGCTGGGCCAAAAGCGCCCGATCTCCGGTGTAGACCGGCACGCCGGGGCAGCGCGCAATCACAGCGCCTCCCTGTCCCGTCAGGTGTCGCTCCTCCATCAGCAGGGCGACCGGCTCACAGCCCGCAGAAAGCGCCTGGAAAATCACCTTGGGACTCTCAGCAATGAAAACGCCCTTCTCCGGCTCCAGCCGGTTGCGAAGCTGCGCCTCAGTGAGCCGGGCAAATACATCCAGCTCCGGGGCATGAAAATCCGTCAATACAATCGGCTCTGCCATCGCGCCGTCCCCCCATTTCTTCCTTTAAAATCCAAATTTTGCAATCAGGAAAATCAATAAACCAAGCTGCCAAAGAAGCCCCGCGACGTTCACCGCCCAGAAATACCAATGCCGGGTCTTGTGCCGCCACAGCCGCATTCCCAACAGCGCACCCAGCGCACCGCCGAGAAAGCCGAGGGCTAGAAGCGTCGCCTCCGGAATCCGCCAGCGTCCGGCCTTTGCCCGGGCCTTGTCGATGCCATACAGAAGCAGCGCCAGGAGATTCAGCGCCAGAAGCGCATAAAATACATACTTCATATCAGTTCCCTCATTCGGAAATCAGTGCCAGCAGCGCCTCGGGGCGGACCGCCTCGGTGATGCTGTCGCGTTTTAGACCCAAAAGACTCTGGGGCAGGCCACGGACGAGGGTGTTTGTCCCCGGGTCGGAGGTCAGGGTCACGCGGAAGCCCGAGGCCCAGGCAGTCGCCTGGGTCAGGTCGCTATAGATGCCCTCCGGGTAGGCCAATACCGTCGGGCACTTGCCGGTGATTGCTTCGAGCTGCGTCCGGCTGCGAAGGAAATCTGCCTCCATGGCGGCAATAAACGCCCCCTCCGCTTCTCCTTCCAGCGGGGAAACCGTCGTCCGGGCAGGCCCGGACTCCAGGGAAGCGGACTGGTGCATATCATAGGTGTGGCTTTGCAGATCAATCCGCCCCGAGGCCACCATTTCCTTCGCCTGGGCCTCGGAAAAATGGGGGTGGATGGGCACGCCCGTGTCCTTATAGGTGTCCTTCCCCACCGACGAGCCGATGAGGCAGATGGTGGCGCACAGGCCGGTATCCTGCAAAATGGGATCAGCCAGCGAAAAATTACTCTCGTAGCCGTCGTCGAAGGTGATGACCACCGGCTTTTCCGGCAAAGCTGCGCCCGAATAGACAAAGGCCAACAAATCGTCAAAGGTGACGGCCGTGTAGCCCGCCGTGCGCAGGGCCTCCATATGGGAGCGGAAGCGCTGGGGCGTGACCGTGGCAGAGCTTTGTTCCGTCTCGCTCAGATGGTGATACAAAAGAATCGGCACCTGGGCGCAGAGCTCGTCCTCCGGGATCGGCGCGGCGGCCCAGGAATCGGAAAAATCCATCTTCCCCGTCACAAGAGTGCCAAAATCCGCCGGGAGATAGGTATCCTCCGCCCCCGCAATCCGGGCAAGGGCCATATCCCCCACGCAATTGCGAAAATGGGTGCCATCGTAGAAATAGCGTGGCTCAAAGCTCACGGAGCTATAGGAGAAATCCCAAAAATCCGTCACCTCGGCCAGGGCGGTGTAGAAGCGCTCCACATCATCGCGGGAGAAGTTTTCCATATATTCCCAATAAACCGGTGCGGCGGCTACTGTAAGCTGGACGCCCGCTTCCTCGCACATGGCCCGGATTCTCGCAACGCTGGCCATGCAATCGTCGGTACGGGAAAGGGTAAGGGTGCTTTTGGGGTAGTCGGTGAACACCGGATAGCGCTCCAGATACGCATCCAGCGCACCAATTTGCTCGATGTCACGCTTTCTCTTGTCATAGGCCCCGGTCTCGGTGTCGAATACGTCGAAGCTCTGCGAAAGCCAGGTGTCTGTCCTTCGCGCCCGCAGCTTGGCAAAGCCATAGGCCGGATTTGCGAAGGCGAAGCGGGCATAGAAGCGCAGCTTACTGCTCCCGTCGGCCTCGGGGTGCATGGCGTCGGTGTAGGGGTTGCTCTCATAGGCGTAGCTCAGGCCATTGTCGATGTAGACGTTCAGGAAAATATTCCGCACCTCGTCGTGGTCTAACAGCCAGCCAACCGTTTGCTCCACATCCTGCATATCCGCGCCATAGGTGAAGAGGTTGTAGAAGCTGCCGCCGTAGACCTCCTCCAGCGCCTGCACCGGAAAGGAGCTTGTGGATGAGCAGCCCAGGACATAGGAATCGTAGTCATCCAGGTGATCCTTCAGGTAGACGAGCTTTGCTGCCCGGGGGTTATTGGTTTCGTTGTAGCTGTACCAATCGAAAATAGGATCGCCAAATACGCCGAAGGGATCGGTGCATCCATTGAAGGCCGCCAGCAGCACCGCCAGCAAAAGGATGGTGCCCGCAAAGCACAAAAGCCATTTTTTCGCGTTCATGCCGCCCTCCTTAATACTGCCGGTAGATGAATTCCGAGGCGATATAACTGCCCCGGAAAATGCCCAGCAGCAGCAAAGCAACCATCGGAAGCAGGATTGCCAGCCATTGTACAAAGAAATTTTGCTTCGCAAGTGCCACTCGGACGCTGCCCCGCTTCTCCTGATAGGTCTCCACAATCAGAAGGATCAGGGTGCCGAGGCCGATGATCCACAGATCGCCCCCGGTGAGGCCCATTTGCAGGAGCTTCCCGTTCCATAGCTCGTGGAGGTGCAGCGTGCGGGGGTGAAAGGTGCGGCCGAGCAGGGACACCGCCGTCAGTAGCCGGGGCGCGCGCGTGATGTAGCGGCCGATGAAGACGAGGAAGGCCGTCCTCGCCATGGAGAACAGCCGCCAGGCGCGGCTGTTCTGGTCGATATGGAGCTTTTCCCGGCAGGTATGGAAGAAATTCGTCAGGAGAAGGGAGGCTGTAATCAGGCCGCCGTTCCAGAAGCCGAAGGCAATGTAGCGGAAATTCGCCCCGTGCCAGATGCCGATGAGCAGGTACACCACAAAGGTGGCAAGGGAGGTGGCGATGATCTTGCCCAGCTTGCCGCCGATGCGCCGTCTGGCCCACTTGTTGAGCTTTCCGAAGGGCTTCGAGAGGGACAGGGGATAGAACACATAGTCCCGCATCCAGCTCCCCAGGGTGATGTGCCAGCGCCGCCAATAGTCGGCCAGGGAGGTGGCGAAGATCGGGCGGCGGAAATTCTCTGCCAGGTCAATGCCGAAGAGCTTCGCCGTGCCCCGGGTGATGTCGATGCCGCCGGAGAAGTCGCAGTAGAGGTTGATGCAGTACATGAAAATTGTGAAGGCCGTCACTGCGCCGCCGTAGTCGTCCATATGGGAGAAGAAGCTCGCAATCAGCACGGAGGCCCGGTCAGCAATGACCATCTTCTTCAGGTAGCCCCAGAGCATGAGCTGCAGGCCATCGCGCAGATTCTCCGCTGAAAATTCGTTTCCCCGTTCCAGCTGGGGCATCAGCGCATCGTAGCGGCTGATGGGGCCCTGCACCATCTGAGGGAAAAACGAGGTAAACAGGGCAAATTTCAGAGGATTCCTCTGGGCGGGATACTTGCCCCGGTACTGGTCGATCACATAGCCCACCGACTGGAAAATGAAAAAGCTGACCCCCAGAGGCAGCACAAGCCCCAACTGCCGGGGCGTCCACACCACGCCAAAGCGGGCAAGGGCGGCAGCAACAGCCGAGGTCGTAAAGTCCAAATATTTGAGAAGATACAGCATCCCGAAGTTCAGCACCAGGCAGGCCGTCGTGACGGCCTTTTTCTTTCGCCGCAGGGGGGCCTGTTTCTCCTTGGGAAGTGCGGCGCGGCGGGCATTGAGCGCGGAAAGCCAAAGCCCTGCGCCCCAGGTGGTGAGGGTGGTGCACAGCAAAAAGACCACCGTCTTTCCGCCCCCGGCCAGATAGAACCCGTAGCTGGCAATCAGCAGAACCGGCCAGCGAAAGCGCTTGGGGAGCAGATAGTAAAGCCCGACCGACGCGCACAGCAGCACCAGAAATGGCAGCGATACAAAGGACATGGGCTTAGAGACGCGCTTCGATCAGCGCGAGCATGGCTGCCACGGAGTTGAAATTCTCCGGCAGCAGGTCGTCCACATTGAGCTCCACGTCAAATTCGTCCATGATCCCGGTGACAATGGAGACAAGATCGAGCGATTCGATCAGGCCATCGTCGATGAGGGCACGCTCGCCCTCAAAGTCCACATCCGGGCATACGTCCAGCAGAATGCTGAGAAGTCTTTCACGGTTTGCCATAATCAGTATCCTCCTTTATAAAGCCAGACCTTCGAGGCCCAGCCATCCGGCAAATAGCCGACGTTTTGATAAAATGCAAGCGCGGGGGCATTGTCCGCCTGTGTCCACACGGTGCTGCGAATGCCGCCGGTCAGGCTTTGGAAGGCGGCAAAAAGCGCCCTCGCGCCGCCCTGACGGCGAAGATCACGCCGCACGGCAAGGTGGTGAATTTTGGCTGCCTTCTGTGTGGCAGAAAAGTGCAAAAGTCCTGCGGCAATGCCCGCCTCGTCCCGCAGGCACAGGATCTGCCCGCCGGAGAGCGCACGCAAAAGCTCCGCCCGATTCGGCAGACAGCCTGCCATGGGGTGGAAGCTTTCTTGCAATAATGTCTGAATTGGGGCAACATCCGCCGTCCCGGCCAGGTCAATTTCCGCCTCCGGGGGCGTCCACGCCGGATGGGACAGGCGAACGCGGCCAAACAGCGGCGCAAAGCCAACGTTCTCCCAAAGTGCGCCCGCCCGGTGAAGGTTCATATCCCGGGGACGGCTCGCAATCTCCAGCACGGTCGGCCGGGAAAATTCTATATTTATAGGTGCGTCCAGGTCTGTCAGCCAGAAGCACAGCCGGTCATAGTCCCCCCGGCTCCACAGCAGTGCCAGGCCGGCGGGTAGGCCCCGGGCATAGAGGTCGCCCGCTGCGATGGCCTCGGCATATTCCTCGGGAGAATAGAAGGCATTGGTGCACATCCCTCGCTTGAGCTGCGCGGAAATCTGGCGGGAAAGGGCTTCGTAGCGTTCAATCTTCTGCAAAATACCGCTCCTTGAGCTTCACCCGGTCGATCTTGCCATTGGCATTGGCGGGCAGGCGCTGCTCGATGCGCCATACGTTGGGAATCATATATTTGGGAAGCCGAGCCTTTGCCGCCTCCGCTAAGGCTTGGGGAGAAGCGCCGCTCTGGCAAAAGCAGACGAGCTTGTCCTCCCTCGGGTCGAAGAGGCAGGCCACCGCCTCCACCCCCGGCACCGCACTCAGGGCCGTCTCCACCTCGCCAAGCTCGATGCGGTAGCCCATGTGCTTGACCTGGTCATCCCGCCGGGCAAGGAAGAAGAGGTTCCCCTCCGCGTCCCGCCGCGCCAGATCGCCGGTGCGATAGATGCGCTCGGGGTAGCGGTCATTGAGCGGGTTCTGAATAAAGGCGCTGGCGGTTTTCTCCGCATCGCCCAGGTAGCCCAGGGCAAGGCCGGTTCCCCGCACGCAGATTTCTCCTGCCTCTCCGTCCGCCACAGGGCGAAGCTGCTCATCGAGCAATAGAATTTCCATATTTCGGCAGGCTTTTCCTATGGGAATCTGCTCGTCATCCCGGAATTCCCGGGTAATAAAGTAACAAGTGCAGTCCACTGTGACCTCGGTGGGGCCATAGAGATTGATATATTTGACCTCCGGCAGCGCTCTTCGCCAGCGGTTCAGATGCGCAGCCTGCAGCGCCTCGCCGCCAAGGACCACCTTGCGGACAGTACGGGGCGGATCCTTCTCCAGAATACCGGAGGTTGCGGTCATCCGGAAGGCCGAGGTGGCCCAGAACAGGGTGGTGACCCGGTGCTCGCTGAGATAGGCGGTCAGGAGCTTCGGGAACATAAAAAGCTTGCGGGAGAGCAGATGCACTGTGGCTCCGCAGCGCAGGCAGGTATAAAGATTCTTGACCGACAGATCAAAGTAGAAGGGCGCCTGATTGGCAAGAATGTCCTCCTCAGAAATTTCGCAGGCATCGTCCAACCAGTCGATAAAATCTATGACGCTCCGGTGGGCAACCAGGATGCCCTTAGGCGCACCGGTGGAGCCGGAGGTAAAAATCACATAGGCAGGATCCAGATCCAGGCTGGCCTCCCGCCGTTCGGCAAGGGCCATATCGTCAATTTCCGCCTGGGCAGCCGCCTCTATGGAAAAAATCGGCGCATACGGCAGGAGGGATTGGGCAATTTTTTCGTCCTTCTTGGCATATAAAATGGCATCCGGCCTTACCTGGGCCAAAATGGCCTCCATCCGTGCCTGCGGCATGTTCGCATCCACCGGCACATAGCACGCGCCGCACTGCAAAGCCCCCAGGAAGCCCAGCACGCCGATGGCTGCCCGGTCGCACAGCACCACAACAAAGCCCCGCTGGGGGACATAAGAAAGAAGCCCACTGCCGATGGCTCGGGAGGCAGTCAGAAGCCTTTGGAAGCTGTAGCTTGCAGCCTCATCGATCACGGCTACCTTGTCCGGCAGCCGCTTGGCGGTTCCCTCCAGATATTCCAGCACATTTCTCTGCAAGCCTACATGCCCCCTTTATACTATTTCTATTTTATTATACCAAAACGTCCCCGCTTGTCAACGAAAGATCGAGCGATACGCAAAAAAGGAGAAAACACAGGGGACCATGAACACAGGGGAAGGGTCTCTGTGTCGTGCGGCACAGGGAACCGCCCCCTGGGTTCCTGCATAGGGCCTCCGGCAGGACAAGATT
>JAZLFG010000038.1:0-17628 GCA_045615685.1 Faecousia sp. | reverse complement strand
CGCGGTTGTAGCCGGACAGCGGCTTTCCGTCGAGGGTGATGTTCTCCAGGTAGGAGTTGCCCATGACATAGACCACGAAGTCATCGGTGACCACATAGTCGCCCAGGGTACCCGTGACAGTGATCGTGGCAACACCCGCGCCAACGGTCTTGATCTTGTCGCCTTCGACCTTGGCAACGCTCGGGCGGTTGGACGTGTAGGTGAAGGTCATGCCCTCAGGCAGCGGGCAGGACTTCATCTTCTTGATGGGGCTTCTCTGGTCGGCAATGATATAGCCGTAGAGCTTTTCATTGTTCATGCAGACCGTAAGCTGCGGGTTAACGTACTGATTCTTGTCGTAGATCAGACGCTCTTCGATGCCGTTCTCGGAGTCGCCTCTCTGGTTGGCCTTGACGGTCAGGAGGACGGGATATTCGTCCATTTCACCGGAGACGGTGAAGTCCTTCGTCAGGCTTGCAGCCGCATCGCTGTTGGTGCCAACCTGCACCTGGTAGAGGCCGGTGTCAACCTTATAGCAATCGTCCGCTTCATCGTAGAAGGCCAGGTCGGGGATGGAGACTTCCATCTCCACGGTCTTGGTCTGACCGGGCTGGAGCTCGATCTTGTCGAAGCCCTCCAAACGCTTGATCGGGCGCTTGAGAGCAGCCGGTGCGTTGGGCTGGGCGATGTAGAGCTGGGTGGTTTCCTTACCGGCGACAGAGCCGGTGTTCTTGACGTCAAAGGAGACCTTCACGGTGTCGTTGGCGTCATAGGCGGTCTTGTCGATCTTCAGATTGGAGTACTGGAAGGTGGTGTAGCTCAGGCCAAAGCCGAAGGGATAGCTGGGCTTGTTGGCGCCGTTGTAGTACATATAGGTACGGCCATTCTTGCCCTCGGAGGGGAACAGGTCGTAGTCATAGATGCTGGGAATGTCGGAAGCGCCGCTGTCGCTGACATTCTGGTACCAGGTGTCGGTGAGCTTACCGGAGGGGTTGACCTCGCCGGTGATGACGCAGCCGAAGCCGGTGCCCTTACGGATGCCGCCGAAGCTGCACCAAAGGATGGCGTTGACATCGTTCTGGAACTGGGTCACACGCATCGGGCCGCAGGTCTCCATGATGGCGATGGTGTTGGGGTTCAGCTTGCCCACAGTGGAGATCAGGGTCTCCTGGTTGTCGGGCAGGATAATAGAGGTGCGATCACCGTCTTCCTTGGAGTAGCTCTCGCCGGTGCCGGTGACGACGATGACGGCGTTGGCCGCTGCGATGGCCGTCTTATTGGCGTCGGTCAGGGAGTTGCTGGTGATATAGGTTAGCTGGACATTCGGGTTGACCCTCTCGATGGCCTCGCGGATACCGCGCTGGATGTTCACCTCGTTGGTGGAGTTGGAGCTACCGGAGGTGTACAGGCCCTTATACATATTGGTCTGCCAGGAGCCGACGATGACTACGCTGTAGTCACTGCCGGTGGCGGGAATCTGGAGGGGAAGGACGCCCTTATTCTGGAGCATGACGACGGCTTCCTTGGTTACCTCGTCGTTCATCGCCAGACGTTCCACGGTCTGGTTGGGGATGGCGCGGCCGGTCGCGTTCTGCTCAGCGACACGGGCAGAAGCCTCCTGGGTGTAGCGGAGGTCGGCGTCGAATTCACCGGTCTGGATACGGGCAGTCATCAGGCGATGCACGGAGATATCCAGCGAATGCTCAGTGAACTTGCCCTTGTCGGTCAGAGGCTCTGCTTCGACCATGCGGGTCATCTTAGAGCCATAGGTGCCGAAGCCGGAGTAGCCGCCGGTGCATTCCAGGTCTTCGCCGTGTGCCAGGGAGCCAGCCAGAGCTTCGATGTCGGTCATGGTGGCGCCGGTGAAGGGGTTCTGGTAGCTGTGGCGGGTTTCGGTGGCGACGGAGTCGCAGTCGGAGGTGATGTGGCCGTTCAGGCCGAAGGTCTGGCGCAGCAGCGTATCCATCAGGTAAGAGCTGTAGGAGCTGGGTTCCCCGTTGAAGGTGCTGTAGGCCGTCATGACAGAGCTCACGTCCGCCATCTGGATGACATTGCGGTAAGGAGCGGTGTAGTACTCACGCAGCGCACGGAGGCTGGACTGTGCGCCGCCGTTCAGACGGTTGCGCTCAGAGTTGTTGGCGACATAGTGCTTGACTGTGCACATGGCCTTCTTGTAGCCATCGGGGTCAAGCAGGTTGCCGTCCATATCCTTGCCCTCGATGCCGCAGACGAATGCTGCCGCCATGGTGGAATTCAGCAGCACGTCCTCGGAGTAGGACTCCTCATTGCGGCCCCAGCGCGGGTCGCGGTGCATATTGACCGTGGGAGAATAGAAGTTCAGGTCAATGCAGTTGCCGGTCTGGCTGTTCTTCGCGGCACGCTCACGGATCTCATCAGAGATCATGGTTGCTTCCTGATAGTACAGCTCAGGGTTCCAGGTGTTGCCGATGGAGGTATTCTGCGGATAAGAGGTCGCATTGCTGTAGCTGCCGCTGCCGCCAATATTGGCGCTGTAGCCATGGAGGCATTCGCTCCACCAGTGATAAGCGCTCAAATTCTTGGTGGCAGGGACGTTCAGAGCGCCACCGCCCAGGGACGATGCACTGATGGCAGAGGCAACGCTCGTCACCTGATTGCCCTTCTGGGCAATGGTCATACGGGCCACCAGGTCAGCCGCACGCTCTGCGAAGGTGTACTGGGGATTCTCAAAGATGGGAATGGTAGGATCAATGTCGCTCTCTTCCGCACCGCAGCGCGTGCAGATGCCATCGACAAAGTTGTGGCGCAGAGCGGGCACTTCGTCGCCCACACGAACCTTGCCGCACTTGGAGCAGGTATAGGTGGTGTAGCCCTTCTCTGTACAGGTGGGCTCGGTCACGACAGCCACATAGCTGTGCTCACAGACGGTGGAGGAGCCACCCTCGAATTCCAAGCTCTTGAGGTAGAAGACATAGCCAGCAGTCATGCCGGTATAAGCGTCAATGACAATGCTGTCGGCCTCGATGCCGGTATCCTCATAGGCGAACATCTTGGTGAAGTCTTCACCGTTCGCGGAACGGTAGCAGGTGTAGGCGTCGCCTTCCTTCTCAATGCGGAACCAGTAGGTACCGTCAGAGGCAAGGCCAGGCGTAGAGTTCAGGTCTTCGGAATCACGGGTAAGGTTGCCGTTCACGCGCAGGAAGTTCTGCAGCGCACCGTCGCCGCCGCGGATACCGGCCATATTCTGATAGTCATCGCCTTCCGCTGCGTAGAAGCCGAAGAACTGGTAATAGCCATTGGAGGCGCCTGCCTGGCTAAAGTCGAACTTCAAAGTTGCCGTCCAGTTGCCCGATACGGGAACCACAACTACGTCCTTCGGTGTAATGGCCTGATCGCCCTCGTTCTGCTCGTTGCAATCCTCAAAAGCTTCGCGGGTGGTGATCATGTAGAGGCCCTGGCCCTCGCGGATCGAGGAAGCGCTCTGGTTCACAATCTCAAACTGATCGGCACTGGCCGGATCTGTGAAATCGATGTTTGCAAGGCCGGAGCCACCGGCGAGCGTATAGAACTTGATGGAGGAACCATAGGTGGTGGGATCCCAGCCATCGCGTGCAGTACCGGGAGCATTGAAGCCGCCGGCATTGCCGGACAGAGTGAAGGGATAGTCGGAGGAGCTGTTGCTATTGCTATAGAAGGTGTATTCGCTCGCGTCGCTGCGCTTTGCCACAGACCAGGTCGCATAGTTGGGCTTGCTGGGATTATTGCTCATGGCAAGCGGAGCTGTGCCGGAGGAACCGGAATTGCGGATCAGCTTCACGCCAGCCTGGTCAGAGACGAAGTACTGGACACGGCCATCCACAGGCTCTGCGGCACCCTCAGCGATTTCGAAGGTCCAGAGCATATCATCTGTGACCTCGCCGGAGATCGCGCCGTCCTGGATGGTGACGGCGGTAGCGCCAAGGGTAGACTGATTGTTGTAGGTCACCGCCTTGTTGTTCAGCGCGTATGCGTCGTTTGCTACGATCACATAGGTCTTGCCAGCTTCAATGCCGTCAGCCAGCACATAACCGGCTGTGGGCGGCTTGTAGTTGGGATCCTTCGCACCGCAGCGCGTGCAGACACCGTCCTTGTAGTCGTGGCCAAGCGCTGCCACCTTGTCGCCGGTGTACTTATCGCCGCAGCGCGTGCAGGTGTAGGTGGTGTAGCCGTCTGCCGTGCAGGTGGGGGCAACCTCAACACCCTTGTAGTCATGGCCAAGGGCTGCTACTTCGTCGGCCACATAGCTGTCTGCGCACTTGGTGCAGGTATAGGTGGTGTAGCCCTTTTCTGTGCAGGTGGGAGCGGTTACTTCGGCCTTATAGTCATGGTCGCAGACGGGAGCGCCCCAAATCTGCACCTCAAGGACTCTTGCCCAGCCATCGAAGGTGTCGTCGCGCTCAATGTCGATCTTGACATACTTGGCGCGCACAGGATTCTCCTTGGTAAACTGCTGCCAGGCATAGGTGTTGTTGGCATTGCCGGTGGCGAAGAGGGTCCAGTTGGCGCCATCCAGAGAATAGGAGACATCAATGCCCTTCAGACCAAGATTGGTGGTTACGCCCATCTCGGTATCGCCGCTCTCCACAGAATCGGGCACCTGGCTGATAACGTCGATGGTCTGGATCGCGCGAACCTCGCTCAGGGTCAGGGTCAAGGTCGCGGGCAGGTTTTCCGAAGCCCAGCGGATGCGGCTGGACTTGTTGCGGCTGCCGTCAATCACGTTGGCTGCTCTTCCCTCTACGCCGGAGCTGGCAGAGGCGGTGCCGCCGTTGGAGCTGAGTGCATAGTTGACGAGCTTGCTCGGATCTACCGGAGGCTCGGGATCGTCAGGCTCATCAGGTGGCTCGGGAATCACGGGTTCACTGGAGGTTTCCTCGAAGGTCAGGGACTTGAGGGTGTAGGTGTAGCCAGCGGTCATGCCGGTGTAGGCGTCGATGATGATCCGGTCCGCCTCAATGCCGGTCTCGGCATAGGCAAACATCTTGGTAAAGTTGATACCGTCGGAAGTCCGGTAGCAGGTATAGGTGTCGCCCTCCTTCATAATCCGGAGCCAGTAGGTGCCGGCAGAGCTGATGCCCGGAGTGGACTTGACGCCGTCGGTTTCCGCGGTGATGGCGCCACCCTGGCGGAGGAAGTTTTGCAGATCGTTGTTGCCGCTACGGATACCGGCCAGGTTTTGATAATCATCGCCCTCGCCGGCATAGAAGCCGAAGAACTGATAGTAGCCATTGGAGGCGCTGCCGGTGCTGAAGTCGAACTTCAGGGTAGCAGTCCAGTCGCCCTCTACAGGAACCATCACGACGTCCTTGGGCTTCGTCGCCTGGTCGCCGGAGTTCTGGCCGTTGGAGGGCTCGAAAGCGTCGCGGGTGGTAACCAGGCTTACGCCGGTACCCGCAGTCTGTACGGAGGTATCCTGATTCAGAATCTCAAACTTATCGGCATCTGCCGTATTGGTGAAGTCAATATCATCGGGAATGGTGCTGCCGATCCGGGGAATCCGGGCGGTCTTGGTCGCGCCGCAGCGAGTGCAGGTGAAGCGCCTGGAGCCTGCGGTTGCCTCGGTGGGTTCTACGACGACCACACCTTCATCCCAATCATGGCCGAGCGCCGGAGTGGTGGTGGAAACGGAGGTACCGCAGATCTTGCAGGTACCGGTGGTGGAGCCCGCTTCGGTGCAGGTAGGCTCTACCACGACGGTGTCATAGTCGTGCACATGATCCACATAGCCGTCATAGACCATGACTTTCTGCTCGGGCTCCGCATCGCCCTTACGATAGCTCTGAGGAGCGCCCATATAGGAAGACTTAAAGGAGCCGGACTTGGACAGAACGATCTTCTGAAGCAGAAGGTTCTGATCCATGGCGTAGATGCGCAGGGTATTGAGGCCCTCATTGAGGGTATAGTTGCCATAGCTGATCACATGGCCGCATTCGCGGATATTGTTGTTCCAGCCGCTGTTGCTGTTGTTACCGGCAATGTAGTTGCTGACCAGCGCGTTCTTGGTCTGAATCTCGCCGCCATTGAGCTGCAGCGCAAAGCTCAGCTCCTTGCCTTCAAAGAAGGAGATGTCGTTGCTCTGGCCGAAGAAAATGTTGAGCTGGTAGCTACCTGCCTGACCGGCGGGCACATAGACCTTGTAGTCCAGCCAGGGACCTTCCCCGGCAAGGCAGTCGTCGGTATAGACCGGGAAGGGCTTCATGCTGCCATTGGTCTTACCGTAACCGGGCATGGAAACCCAGCCGATTTCCTTATTGTCCTCAGCCTTGGAATGGCCAAGACCCATGTCGGTATAGTTGGTGGCGATGAAGGAGAATTCGCCGTTGGAGAGGAAGGCAGTTCCTTCGGGCACATCGGCGGGAACCTCTACCTTCTTGGCGTTCACATTGACTGTAACGGTCTGGCCGCTGGAGCTTGTGACCTTGAAGCTACCGGAGGTGTCGGCCGTGATCTTCGTCCAGTCGATGTACACGCCCAGGGTCTTAGCGGTCTGCACGCTGCCCTTCGTGTCGCCGTCAATCTTGACCCATTCGGGCAGATCCGTCAGCTCATAGTCGTACTTCTCTGCGCCCTTGTTGCTCAGGGTCATGGCGTAGGACTGCATCATGGTGTTCTCGAAATCCGGCAGGGTAAGGGTGCCGGAAGAAACCACGCTCGTGCTGCCAGCCACGTCCACCAGCATGGTGCTGCCAGCGGAAAGGTTTACACGGCTGGGATTGATGGTCTGCGAGGAATCGTTATTCCAGCTGGAATAATTCAGATGGGCTCTGGCAGTAATGCCGCACACCTGCTCATTGTTAAACGGCGAGGTGATCATCATACGGTACCACTTATTGCGGCCGTTCAGCACGGGGCCCAGCTCGTTGTATTCCTTGGTATAGGCGCGGTCAGCCGCGATCAGCGAAGTGACCTTATCGGCATAGATATTGGTCAGGGCGCTTCCCGAGCTATTATAGAACTGATTCAGGCCCCAGCTAATCAGGAGCTTATTGACCGTGGCAGACTCTATGGCCATATAGTAGACAAGCTGATAGTAGGCATCATAGAGGTCGGTGCCCTTGAACTTCTTGAGGTACTTATTAGAGGCCTTCTCGATCTTGTTTGCCAGGGCAATGATCTGCTGGGCCTCATTGTAGTTTGTCAGGTTGTAGGTATCCCGCTTCTGCTGCTCGGGCTTGCGGTTGCCGTTGAGGTGGGTATAATCGGTCAGGATATCTGCAATCTCCTGCTGCTCGTCTTCGGTCAGATCCTCGGCCGCAGCAAACTGCTGCTTGACCCAGTTCAGGGTGAACTCTTCCCAGGTGATGGTCTCGTCGGTGTCCACTGCTGCGTTGGAGCCGTAGGTCTCGAAGTCATAGGCAAGCTCCATGAAGTAGCTCAGGGGCAGCTCCATAGGCTTGAGGTCGCCGACGTTGACGATCCAAGCGTCATCAATGCCGTATTCATAGGCGGTGGTCAGGTTGTCCCAGGTTCTCTGAAGCGGCGTGGTGTTGGTCCACATGGAGGTATGGGGGGAGCCCACATAGTCGAAGTGGTAGTAGAGGCCATAGTTGAACCGTTCCTTCTCGCCATACTCACCGGTGGTACGGAGATAGCCGTTGTTGTCCTCGCAGAACATGACAATTCGGTTGGTGTCCGCGCCCAGGAGAGAGGTGATCTCGTCATCGAAGTACAAAGCGGCAGACTTGTCGGCCGCATCGGGATTATTTCTCGCGCCGGCATACCAGCAGTTCTCGACTTCCTTATAAAGGGCAATCAGCTGGGGCGTATCCTCCAGGCCATACTGGCGAAGAATGCGATCCTGCTCGCGGATGACATCCTTTAAAAGCTCGGCATTCTGCTTGGTGTTCAGATCACGGCCGTCGGTGCCCTGGAGCGCCGTATCGTTCTCGCCACGCATACCGATGGTCAAGAGGTTATCAAAGCTGCCGTTGCGCTTGATGCCGTCACTCCAGAAGTTGGAGAGGTTGGTGGGGTTCAGCAGGTAGTTCCATGCCTGACGGCTCTTTTTGTCGGTGGCACCGGTGACTGTGGGCTGGGTGTAGGTGTCGGAGCTGTCATTGTAGCCCTGCACTCTGCCCCATTCCTCACCGCCACGAGCCATGGGCTCATGGTGAGACGCACCTATCATCACACCGTAGCGGTCAGCCACCACAGCATTGGCAAGCGTCATGGGATATTCGCCCCAACCGATGGCCTTGAGACTGCCATCACCCAGAGCCTTGCTCTGCTCTTCGGTATAGTTGGTCGTGTTGGTATTTGGCTCGCCAAGACCGGCGTCGGCATTACCAGGCTGATCGACGTACATGGCGCCGCCCAGCAGGTAGTGGTAGTCGCTCTCCATCTTGGCAAACTGATTGCTGCTGGTGGCCAGGCTGGAATAGGCGGTATTGGCGTTGCCAAGGCCCTCGACACCATCGGCATTGAAGCTGTTGGACCACATAGCAGGCCAGAGGAAGTTGCCCTTGAGACGGATCATCAGCTCAAAGACTTCGTTGTAGAACATATAGTTCAGGCCGCCGTAATGGCTGTCAGCAAAGCCGTCGAGGTTCGGGTTCTCATCGTTGAAGAAGAAGCCGCGGTAGTTGACCGAAGGCCGCTTGGAGACGGTTTCCAGCTCTGCAGCGGTGAAGGCCAACGTATCCTTGTGCGCCGGCTTCACATCGGCCCACCAAATCCAGGGGCTAACGCCGCAAAGATCCTGGGTGATGTGGAACAGGCCGTAGCTGGCGCCGCGCTTATCCGCGCCGACAACCACAATCCTGGTCTGGCTGCCGGATTTCAAGACCTTAATCTGGTAGCGCTCAAAGTCCTCTGCCTTGAAGCTCTCGTTGCTGGCCTTGATGTCCCAGGTCTGGCCGAGGCTCTGGATCATAGGATCATTGACTGTACCGGCAATAATAACCACACTCTCGTTGCCGATCCGATTCACGACATTGTCCTTGATGCCAGGCTCCAGAACACTGTTCTTTGCCACATCGCCGGTGGCAACCGCGTAAACCTTGGATTTACTGCCGGTCACCGCTTCAAAGTCACCTGCGGCGGCCAAAGCGATCAGAGAAAGTCCATCATAATCTCCGCCGTCCCGGTCGATATAGATGGGAACCGCGCCCTTCTGATCCGCAAGAACAATGGTCCCCTCCGCTGCCGGCTCCGCTGCCAACACGGGAGTCATACCCAATACCATTGCCAGCACCAAAACAAGCGCCAGAATACGGGTTATAGTATGTTTCATACGATTATATCTCCTTTATTTAAAATCCGTCTCTCGTTCTTATGCAGGAGAAACGTTCCCCTACTCTTTCTTCCATCTTCCATACGCTGTCCATATTCTTCCCCTCATGGGCAGCGCTGCACATCTGCAGACCATTTCCAGGCTATGCTTATCTCCCACCTCCCATCGCCATCCTGTTCGTTCGTCCCAGCCGCGGTCGGAGACAGGGACAAAGGTTATCTGTGGTGGCCGCATTTCTTCCCCCACCATATGCTGTGGGAGATGTATGGCCTACTTCACTAAATGTATATTATAGGACAATTGGAAATTGAAAACAACGCTTTTCAATTTTGATTCAGAAAATCTACATTTTGTTAAAAAATCCACAGTATACTTTGTGAAAAACATCTATCAAAACTCATTTTTATCCATTTCCCGCTCCGCTTCAGTGCATTTTTTTCGAAGTTTTATAAATTATTTTGCCATCGGACAATGCCTGTGCTATAATCAAAAGGCAGCAGCCCAATGGCCCTGCGCTAAACATATATCTCCTGCCATACTCGGCAGAACGCAATAAGGGAGGATACTATGAATTACAGACAACTGGGAAAAACCGGACTTATGGTGTCCGAGATTGGCTACGGCCCGGAATGGCTGGAGGGTAAAACAAGAGCAGAAGGAAAGGCCATCGCCGAACGGTGTATGGACTACGGCATCAACATCTGCGACTGCTGGATGAGCAACCCTGAGGTACGAAGTAACCTCGGCGACTCCATTCAGGGTCACCGGGACAAGTGGATCATCCAGGGCCACCTCGGCTCTACCTGGCAGAACGGCCAGTACAAGCGCACCCGAGAGCTTAGTGCAGTGATCCCAGCCTTTGAGGACGAGCTTCGCCGGTTCCATACGGACTATTTTGACCTGGGCATGATCCACTATTGCGACGCCCAAGCCGATTGGGACAACATTCTCCACTCAGACTTCCTGGACTACATCTACAAGCTAAAGGCAGAGGGCAAGATTCTGCACATTGGAATGTCCACGCACAACCCGCTGATTGCCAAGCAGGCCGTGGCCTCCGGCATTGTGGAGATGCTCCTGTTCTCGATTAACCCAATTTTCGATATGCTCCCGCCAACAGAAAACCTGGAAGATTGCCAGGCGGAAGAATTTGACCCAGCCTTCGGCGGCATCTATAAGGATCGGGCGGAGCTATACTCCTTGTGTGAGCGCGAGGGTGTTGGCATCACCGTGATGAAGGGCTATGCCAGCGGTCGTCTCTTTGACGCGAAGCGCTCCCCCTTCGGCGTGGCGCTGACTCCGGTGCAATGCCTGCACTATGCGTTGACCCGGCCTGCGGTGGCCTCTGTGCTGGTGGGCTATAGCGAACCTGCCCATGTGGACGCGGCCGTCGCTTATGAAACCGCCAGCGACGAGGAAAAGGACTATGCCTCCGTGCTGGCAAACGCTGACCGCCACGCCTATAAGGATATGTGCACCTATTGCAACCACTGCAAGCCCTGCCCTGCCGGAATCGACATTGCCATGGTGAATAAGCTCTATGATCTCGCCATCACGCAGCAGAGCCTGCCCGCCTCCATCGCCGAGCACTACAATAATCTGGAAAAGCACGCCTCCGACTGCATCGAATGCGGTGGCTGCCGTACCCGCTGTCCCTTCGACGTGGACGTGATCAAGTATATGCAAAACGCAAAGGCTCGCTTCGGCCTGTAAGCAAAAACCGATCAAAAAACCTCCGATAGGCGCACCCTGTCGGAGGTTTTTGATGGAAATTCATGATATTGCGCTGCAAATGCCTTCAGAAGAACCCTGCCTGCATTTAAGATTGCTTTTCGTTCTTCTCCTTCGTCCATTGCGGTTTAGGCGGCTGCGGGGGTGTTTGCGGCTCGGATTTATAGTATTCCAGCGTAGCGCCACAGTGGCGGCAGTACTTGGCATAATCTGATACAGGTTTTCCACAAAATTCGCAGTACATAGTAAATCCCCTTTTCGGAAGTATTTTTCACAGGTCCGTAAGTAACCTGGAAAGCATTTTTTTATATTGTAACATATCACACGAAAAAAAGCACGAAAAAAGGCAAGAAAATAAGTAGACAAAAAAAGTGCAATTCAAAAAAATAATACTTGCTTTTTCGCCACAGGTTTGCTATAATAGCTTTGCTCGTGAGGCACAGAACAATTTCAAATGGGGGTATAGCTCAGCTGGGAGAGCGCTTGAATGGCATTCAAGAGGTCAGCGGTTCGATCCCGCTTATCTCCACCAAAACATCCTGCTTTAAAATAAAGTGGGATGTTTTCTTTTTGCTCACGTTGTGGATTCCCTATGTGAGGCCAAATAAATGATTGAATTCTGTTTCGCTTCCTGTTATTATTACAATATAGCACCCAGTTCGACATCGAAGGGACAGATTTAAAGATGAAAATAAGGTTTTTGTTCAAAGATCTCGCATCAAACGTAGCAAAGGAAATTGCCTGTGCTTATGCTACCGCGCAGGGAATGGATCCGGACTCGGCTAAATTGATCGGCGCTTCTGTCGGTGGCATTGTAAGCGGATTAAGCGGATTCAGTATCGAGCAATCCAACATGCAGCGGCTGAAACGCATAATCAAAGACGCGATCAAGGAAGCCATCCATTCAGAAGACTTTGAGCTTCCTTCCGAATGCGCTAACGATCTTCTTGCGGCCTTTTCGCCGGAGAATGTCGTTCAGCTATGTTCCTCTTCACAGGCAGATCGGGATGCCATGTGTATGATTTCGGAGGCATTGCGCCAATCGCCGAATTGCGATATCCATACGCTACCGATCAAGAAGATCACAAGGGATATCCTGGAATACATCCACACGAAGCTCAATGAGGATTCGGATCTGATCAATCCTGTTCTACTGGAAGCTTCAAAGAGCCACGGAGAAAAGCTCGATACGATTCTTGCACTGCTTCAGAATATGCAGCCGACCGGTAGAGCAAACTCCGATCCCGTTGCACCAACAGAGCTTACCAATTCGATTCCAAATGTCGAAAGGGGTTTTGTGATCCACCGCGAAACGGAAATAGGCGATCTTTTGGCATTGCTTCAGGAAGGCAAGACAAGCTTGCTTCTTTGCGGCTTTGGCGGCATTGGAAAGACCTCTCTTGCAAGGCTCCTCTTCCATGAGATCAAAGGCAATTATGATGCGGTCGCGTGGATCCCCTATAACGGTACGCTCGAACAAAGTGTGCTCGCTTCCGTTCAGCTCTTTGCAGAAATCAGCAATACCCAAGCGCGACTTCAAGCGATTCTCAGTTCACTTAAAAATGACGGTAAGCGCAAGCTGATCGTGATCGACAATGCCGATTCCAATGAAGAACGAAAGCAGGAGCCCTCAAAGGATCCGCTTCTGAAAAACATCACCGGCTGGGCCAATACTACGGTGATCGTGACATCACGCTTTCATAGCCTCGGCGATTGCTACACACCTTTTCCTGTTGACTTTCTTTCGCCGGATGCGTGTCTGGATTTGTTTTTCCGTCACTGTGAACATCCCCGCACCACAGAGAATGCGGAAACCGCTCAGGCATTCATTCATGACCTTGCCAAATATCATACTTTGACTGTCGAGCTCCTTGCAAAGGGCGCAGCCTTCGAAGCAAGCCTTAGCGGCTTCTATCAAGAGCTGAAGAATAAGGGATTTTCATTTCCAACGATCCAAATTGAAACAAGCGCTGCCGATCCGACTGCACCGGATGTTACGGCAACCATTGCCCAGCACCTGAAGACGCTCTTCAAGCTTCGCACACGCCCCACAGAGCAGACCAAGCTGCTGCAATGCTTTGCAGCACTTCCGACCGGCGCAGCCTTTACGAAGAACGAGATTGAGAACTGGTTTGGCTTTGACATTAACCTTGCCGAGCCCCTTGTCAAATCCGGCTGGCTATCACGCAATATGGGGCAGTACACGCTGCATCCCCTCATCAAAGAAGTCATCCTCCTCGATGAACTGCCGCAGGACAATTGTGCCGACTTCCTTTGTTATATTGAAGACTATCATAACGGCTTTTTCCCGAGTGGTGAAATCTATACTGCAACCATACGAAAGATTGAAATCGTCGAATCGGTCTTGGCTTCGCTTAAAGTCGAAACAAATACGATACAATTTGCACATATTTTTCATAATACTGCATCAGCATATAATGATTTAGCTGACTATGACAAAGCGCTGGCTTATGATCAAAAAGCTTTGGATATCAGCGAGGCAAAGCTTGGCACCGACCATCCCAATACCGCCACCACCTACAATAACATCGCGGGCGTCTATCGGGCCAAGGGCGACTATGACAATGCGCTCAGGTTCTATCAGAAAGCCTTGGAGATCCGCGAGGCAAAGCTTGGTACCGACCATCCCGATACCGCCACCACCTACAATAACATTGCGGCCGTCTATCAGGGCAAGGGCGACTATGACAATGCGCTCAAGTTCTATCAGAAAGCCTCGAAGATCTTCGAAGCGAAGCTTGGTACCGACCATCCCGATACCGCCACCACCTACAATAACATCGCTCTCGTCTATTGTGCCAAGGGCGACTATGACAATGCGCTCAGGTTCCATCAGAAAGCCTTGGAGATCCGCGAGGCGAAGTCTGGTACCGACCATCCCGATACCGCCCTCACTTACATGAACCTCGGATCAATGCAGTATCAAACAGAATCTTATCAGGACGGTCTGGCGAATCTGCTGAAAGCGTATCGTATCTTTGCATTCCGGCTTGGGATAGAACACCCGTATACGAAAGCTGCCCTCCGTTGGCTGCCAGACTGCTACGATGCAGCATATCCTTCCGGGGAGCCCTTTGAATCTTGGCTTTCTAAGCAACTTGAAATTTGACACAATACCGAACCCGTAAAGGGACAGAGCGGCGAAACAGCATCGTCTCTCTGTCCCTTTCCACACATTTGCCCTCCTGATGCAGCCAGCCGATCGGGATTTCGTAAAGAATGCTTTGCAGGATGAATCCGTGCCTTCTTTTGTCGTGCAGCTATTTCTGCGGCTTATTGGTCCCAGTCTGATCGACTTTTTCTACGCTCGGGCCGTGCATATCTTGCAATTTGTACAACAATCCGCTAAGATAATAAAAATGCGTGTTACAAAGGAGGAAAGCTTCGATGCAGTTTGGACACTTCGATGATGAAAAACGCGAATATGTGATTGAAACGCCCAAAACTCCGCTTCCATGGATCAATTACCTGGGCTGCGAGGATTTTTTTACCCTTGTTTCCAACACGGCAGGCGGCTACTCCTTCTATCGGGACGCGCGTCTGCGAAGGCTGACAAGATACCGCTACAATGGAAGCCCTCTGGATCAGGATGGGTTTCATATCTACATTAAGGATGGAGACTGCCTTTGGAATCCTGGCTGGCAGCCTACTCAGACGGAGCTGGATGGCTATGTATGCCGCCACGGTCTGGGCTACAGCGTGATTGAGGGAAAAAAGTGTTCTATCACCGTGCGCCAGACCATGCTCGTTCCCATCGGGGACAACTGCCTGCTGGTTAAGCTGGATTTCCGGAACGACAGCAATACGGAAAAACATCTTCGTGCTTTTGCCTACACAGAATTCTGCCTCTGGGATGCTATGGACGACAGCTCGAATTTCCAGCGGAATTTTTCCTGCGGCGAAGTAGAGGTCGGGCAAAATGTGATCTACCATAAAACTGAATACCGTGAGCGCCGCAATCATTTTGCACAGCTATTTGCAAACCGCCCGTTTTCCGGCTTCGATACCAGCCGCGACAGCTTCCTGGGCGTCTACGGGAGTCCTGCCAATCCGAAAGCGGCGCATGAAGGCTGCACCGGCTCTGTCGCCCACGGGTGGGCGCCGGTGGGCGCCATGCAGTTTGACCTGACGCTTGCCCCCGGCGGCTGTGACAGCCTGATTCTTGGCCTTGGCTATGTGGAGAATCCCGAGGATCAAAAATGGGAAGCGCCCAATATCATAAATAAAACAAACGCCCTTGCGATGCAAAAGCGCTATGAAACGGCAGCACAGTTTGAACATGCACGCTCGGCACTGGCTTCCCACTGGGATTGGCTTCTCTCAGCCTGCCAGATGACGTGTGCGGATGAAAAGCTCAATCGGATGCTGAATATCTGGAATCCCTACCAATGCATGGTGACCTTCAATCTCAGCCGTTCAGCCAGCTACTTCGAGAGCGGCCTGGGACGAGGGATGGGCTTCCGGGACTCCTGTCAGGATCTTCTGGGCTTTGTCCACATGATTCCGACCCGTGCGCGGGCGAGAATTTTGGACATTGCCGCCACCCAGCTTGCCGACGGCAGCGCGTATCACCAGTATCAGCCCCTGACCAAAAAGGGAAATCTTGCCATTGGCGGCGGCTTCAACGATGATCCTCTCTGGCTGATTGCCGGGGTAGACGCCTATCTGCGCGAGACGGGAGATTTCAGCATTTTAGACGAGCCGGTGGCCTTTGACTGCGATCCTACGACAGCGCAGCCCCTCATGGAGCATCTGCGCCGCGCCTTCCGATTTACTCTGACGCACCTAGGCCCTCACGGCCTACCGCTGATTGGGCGGGCAGACTGGAACGACTGCCTGAATCTCAACTGCTTTTCCGCCCAGCCCGGAGAGAGCTTTCAGACCAGCGGCTCAAGTGAAGGCTATGTGGCGGAAAGTGTATTCATTGCCGGAATGTTTGTCAAATATGGCGCAGCCTATGCCGAGCTTTGTCGCCGCATCGGTCTTGCAGCAGAGGCAGACGAGGCACAAGCAGCCGTAGAACACATGCGCCGCACGGTGCTGGAGGCCGGTTGGGATGGCGCATGGTTCCTGCGCGCCTATGACGCCTTCGGAAGCCCCGTGGGAAGCAGCCAATGCGATGAAGGACAGATTTTCATAGAGCCTCAAGGTATGTGCGTCATGGCGGGAATTGGCGTCGAAACCGGACAGGCAGCACAGGCGCTGGAAAGCGTCGGACAGAGGCTGGAAACCGAATACGGCATTATGCTTCAGCAGCCCGCCTACAGCAGCTACCGCCTGAACCTTGGAGAAATCAGCTCCTACCCGCCGGGCTATAAAGAAAATGCCGGAATTTTCTGCCACAACAATCCGTGGATTGTGTGCGCTGAGACTGTCCTTGGCCACGGTGCGCGTGCCTTTTCTCTCTATCAGCGCACGGCTCCGGCATATCTTGAGGAAATTAGCGAAATACATCGCACAGAGCCCTATGTTTATTCTCAAATGGTCGCCGGAAAGGACGCGCCCACCTTTGGTGAAGCCAAAAATAGCTGGCTGACCGGCACGGCTGCCTGGGCATATCTCAGTCTGTCGCAGGCAATTTTAGGCATCATTCCCACGCTCGATGGCCTAAAAATCGACCCCTGCCTACCCCCATGGCTCAAGGACTATCGGGTAACGAGAAGGTATCGGGGTACAGTCTACCACATTACAATTACAAATCCAGACAATGTAGCGCACGGCGTGAAAAGGCTTTTGCAAAACGGTGTGGAGCTGAAATGCATGGTAATCCCGCCACTTCCGGAAGGATCGGAAGCAAACATACAGGTGATTATGGGTTAAGGAGGAACATAAATGAAAAAAATGGACAATGCTATGGCGCGAGCGCAGGCGCTTGTGGAGAAAATGACACTGGAGGAAGCGGCATCCCTACTTAATTACCAGTCGCCCGCCATCGAACGTCTGAATATCCCCGCTTACAACTGGTGGAATGAGGGCCTTCACGGTGTGGCCCGTGCCGGAACTGCCACCATGTTCCCGCAGGCCATTGCGCTTGCGGCCATGTTCGATGAGGAACTGCTTTCAAAGGTTGCGCACATCATCAGCACAGAAGCTCGCGCCAAATACAATGAGCAATCCAAGCTGGACGACCGCGACATCTACAAGGGCGTGACTCTCTGGTCTCCGAATATCAATATTTTCCGCGATCCCAGGTGGGGACGCGGCCATGAGACCTACGGCGAGGATCCCTATCTCACCTCCCGGTTGGGCGTGGCCTTCGTTCGTGGACTGCAGGGGGATGGGGAATACCTGTGCAGTGCCGCCTGTGCCAAGCACTTTGCGGTACATAGTGGCCCGGAGAATATTCGGCACAGCTTTGACGCGCAATGCAGCCCCAAGGATATGGAGGAGACCTACCTTCCCGCCTTTGAAGCCTTGGTGCGGGAGGCAAAGGTCGAGGGCGTCATGGGCGCCTACAACCGGGTCAACGGGGAGGGTGCCTGTGCCAGCAGCTTCCTCATGGAAAAGCTCCGGCAATGGGGCTTCGACGGCTACTTTGTATCCGACGCCTGGGCGCTTCGGGATTTCTATCAGGGTCACCAGCTGGTCGATACTCCCGAGCAGGCAGCAGCGCTGGCACTGAAGGCGGGCTGCGACTGCAATTGCGG